>JAFUUM010000147.1 GCA_017477805.1 Lachnospiraceae bacterium | reverse complement strand
ATTTTCGGTATGCCACGGACAAGTTCGGAAACGAATACGGCTGGGGCATCGCCGAGTACTCCACCCCCGAGAAGTTTATGGGAGATGACTTTAGAAAGAGAGTTTACGAAAGAACTCCCGAAGAGTCCTATGAAAGGCTGGTGGCGCATTTCCGGAAGATCCTGCCGGATGCGGACGAAAAGCAGATCGAGAAGATCCTTAGATAAGAGGTCCAGACAGGTTCATACGACGAGAGAAGGAGATCCCTACTTGGGATCTCCTTTTGTTATCATGTTCCACACAAGTTTGCACCATCCGGGACGGCCGAACTTCACGGATTTTTTCCGGAAGCACAGGGCTTTTCCGGAAGCCCGTTTCCACAGGGGACGCCCGTCCCCGTTGGGATCTCCGCAGGATGCAAAGGCGGAGATATAGTCCACCATAAGTTCCGATACTTCTTCATCCCATGCCGTATAAGGCCGGTGACTGGATGAGAGGGTATGGAAGACATACCGCAGGTCGGCGGAATGGAAGGCACCGTTTTTATCAGGACCCGGAGCGTCGATATCGAAGTAATAAACGTAGCCGTTATTGGCGTTGGCAAATACGTTTCCGATGTGGGCCATGATGGGGGCGTACATGTCGTTGTTGGTGTAGCCGATCATGTAATCGATCTTCAGGGGCTTCGTGATCAGGGTATCCACGGGAGCCGGCAGAAGATAGCCGTCGATGACGGGCATAGTGTTATAGGTATTGTCCTTTCGGACTTTCTTGATCTCTTCGATGGCGGTGAAAAGTGCCTTCAGATCAAGATCCCGGATCTCTTCAAAGGTTTCACACCCTGCGATCTCCATGAAGTTTTTCCAATACTCTCTGGTCTGGGCCACGGGTCTTGGCAGGGCAAACTTGGGGAACATGCCGCCTCCTGACATCATGATGGCACGCCTGAAAAGATCTTTATTGTCCGGCATCAGGCAAAGATATTGAATAGAAATGGCGCCGGCACTCTGGCCCATCAGCGTGATGTTGTCCGGATCCCCGCCGAAATCGGCAATGTGGCGCTTGACCCATTGGATGGCGGTGAGCTGGTCATGGAGCCCAAAGTTTCCGTCATGGCCGTATCTTCCGAGGACCTTTTCATGGGCAAAGTATCCGAGAACACCTACCCGGTAGTTCAGGGTCACAAGGACAATGCCCCGCTTTGCATAGGCTTCGCCGTCAAAATTAGAGTCCTTTACGGAGCCGGAATTAAAGCCGCCGCCGTGGATAAAGACAATGACGGGAGCATGATCCGCCTTCTTCGGCGCATAAACGTTCAGGTTCAGACAGTCTTCATCGTAATCGTAGGTGATGCCGTCCCGGAATTCTTTGTGATAAAACATGCGCTCCGGGATCTCCAGATGCTCATAGTAGGTCCTCGTTTGGGGACAGACGCCGCCGAAGGCAGTGGCATCGTATTCTTCCGTATCCGCATGATCCACAGGCTCGGCGTATTCAAACCGCCCCGCCCGGGCATAGCGGATCCCCAGGAACTCATTACAGAATTCCCGTTCATTTCCCTTTAAAAGACCGTATTTGGTTTTAAGCAATATCGATGGTTTTGTTCTCATAAGATTCTTTCAACTTCGCTTCTTTTTCCACCTGCAGTGCATCCACCCGTTTCTTGGAAAGGGGATAGAACACAAAGAGGATCAGTGCCATGAGACCGAATAAAACGGCGGGGATCAGGGTGGCAAGATCGTACATTTTCTTTAAGTTTTCCAGAGTCTGGACCGCACCCTTTTCGTACTTGTAATTCATGTTCAGGAGGGCACCGTTGACGCAGATGGCGGCGATGACCTGCCCCAGTTTCCGGAAGAAATTGAAGAAGGAATAAGCGGTGCCGTCATCTCTGGAACCCGTGGTTACTTCGATGTCGTCAATGGCATCCGTGGCCATGGCCCAAAGCTGCATTACGATGGTGGTCAGACCCATGCCGCTGACAAAGCAGAGGGCGAGGAAGAGGTACATGAGCTTCCCGGGATCCATGCCCCGGAGCAAGAACAGGACGAAGTTTGCAAAGGCCGCCAGGGTAACACCCACGGAACAGATCTCTTTCTTTCCAAGCTTTCTTGCAAGCCAGGGCAGGAAAAACATGAAGATGATCATGGGAGAGTAGGTGCAGGCCTGGCTGGCAAGGTTCATCCAGTTGGCATTGAAGTAATCATTGAACAGATAAAGATAAAAACTCTGGGTAAACATCTGACCGGCAAGGAGCAGCATGGCCGTCAGCGATACCGCAAGAAAAGCACGGTTATGGAGCAGGATCCGGATGGCTTTCGCGGCGGCACCCTTTTCTTTGGGGGCGGGCTTTGTGATGACGCGCTCCTTATTTAAGGTAAAAGTCAAAAGAAGGAGCAGGGCGGAGATCACAGACATGATGGTGACTCCGATGATCACGGGAGTGTACTGCATGTCCGTGATGATTTTGCCGTTTTCCCCGTAAACAAAGGCGCCGGTCGCATCCGTGCGCTTTTTGTAGATAAAGGAAACCAGGACAAAAACAGGGATGGAGCCAACGGCTGCACCGATGGAACGAAAGACGGAAAGCTTGTTTCGCTCAGTAACGTCCGTGGTCACAACGGAGGCAAGAGACCCATAGGGAATCTGCAAAACGGTATAGCACATGCCCCAGAGGATGTAAGTTACGGTAGCGTAAATGCAGGTGCCGACGTAATTGTTCTCACCGCCCAGTCCCGGGAATTTCAGGAACATGTGGATCGTCAGGACGCAAAGGGGCGCGGCCACGTAAAGGAACCACTGACGGTAGCGGCCGAATCTCGTAGGCTTTACGGTATCGCAGATCCGGCCCATGATGGGATCATTGATGGCATCCCAGACTCTGGCACCGATGAACATAAACATGATGAACAGCGGGCTTAAGTGAAAAACATCCGTGTAGTACTTTTGCAGGATGGAAGTCACCAGGCTGAAGACGAGACAGCCGGCGGCATCTCCCATGGCATAGCCCAGATAATCCTTTCCCTTTAGTCCGCTGGTGCGGGCAATATAACTTTCGTTCGTTGCTTCCATTTCGTATGTCCCCCCTGAAATATAAATGCAGGCACGCAGGAATAACGTGCTGTAAATACCCTAACTACAATATATCACAAGGATTTACATTTGGGGTGTTGACACGGTCAATGAAACAGTGTATATATTGTATTACACCAACTAATACAAAACATACAACGCGCGCAAACGGAACAGACAAACTGTAATTCACGGAAAGCTACGGAAAGGAACTTCAAATGGATAAGAAAAAAGTTACGACATTCCTGCTGATCACATTTATCTTAGCCTGGACCCTGGAGATCGCGGCATCCCTTTATGCGGTGCAGAACCCGGGAGCTGCGGGCACCAATGTTTTTCGGACCTCTCTGATGGTGCTGATGTATACCCCCTTTGTTGCAGCGCTGATCGTGAACAAGGGGCTGAAAGGATTTGGATGGAAACCGAAGTTCAAAGGATTTGCCTGGGTTCTTCTCGTTTGCTATATCGGCCCCCAGATCATGGCCCTTGTGGGAGCTGCCCTGTTTTACGGGATCTTCCCGGATATGCTTGATTTCACGGGTTCGTACCTGCGGGTGCAGGGAGAACAGATGGGGGTGGATCTCATCGCCCAGCTGGAAAGTCAGGGGATGAGCCTGCAGACCTATTACGTTGTTACGCTCTTGGCGGCGCTTTTCTATGCACCCCTGATCAACATGCTCCTCGCCCTGGGAGAAGAGGTGGGGTGGAGAGGTTTTCTCTATCCGGAGCTGAACAAGAAGTTCGGCAGGGTCACCACCTGGGTCATCGGCGGTATCATCTGGGCGGCTTTCCACTATCCCGTCATCATCCTTGCAGGATATGAATATGGCACGGATTACCCCGGCTTCCCCGTTGTCGGGATCCTGATCTTTACGCTGTGGTGTATCCTCCTTGGAATGTTTGAAGAGATGGTTTATTCCAAGACAAAGTGCATCTGGTATCCGGCGCTTTTGCACGGTGCCATCAACGCCGGAGCTTTTGTCATTCAGGTGATGAACGCGGAAAATCCGAAAGCGGGACAGCTGATGATCTTGGGACCCGGCACGAACGGACTGATCTCTATGCTGCCCACGCTGGTTTTGGCTATAATAGTAGGCGGAATTGTTATCTCAAAACAAAAAGGGAAACAGGTATGATCATAAAAATCAACGAATATTCGGATGTGCCGATCTATCTTCAGATCAGAAACCAGATCGTCATGGGGATCTCTTCCGGCGAGCTGGAAGCCGGGGAACAGCTCCCCACGGTCCGGGCGTTGTCCATGGAGATCGGGATCAACACCATGACGGTCAGTAAGGCCTATCAGATCTTAAAGTCGGAAGGATTTATCCTGACGGACCGGAAAAACGGAGCGAGAGTGCGGATGCAGATCCATCAGTCGGGAACCGTCAGCGGGGAGAATAAGGATGAGCTTCGGCGTATCGTTTCGGAAGCAAAGATCTCCGGCGTCACCAAAGAGGATTTTGACAAACTGATCGAAGAAATGTGGGGAGAATGATATGGAAAACTTTTTTCTTGGCCTGATCATGTATATCTGTATCGTGCCTGCGGCAGTGATCCTGTACGTTCTTCTGTATCCCCGGAACTGGAAAAAGAAAGCCCGGATCTTTGGGGTGAATAACCGGCCGGAGTTTTTGGAAGAAATGAGCGCAGAGCATATCGACGGGATCGTAAGGAGTCATCACAGACAGGCAACGGTGATGTTAGTCTGTACGTTGGTGATCACGACGGCGTTGCTGTTCGTTCCCGTCCTTACGGTGAAAATGATCGCCTGGACCATCTTCGTTTACGTTTTTCTGCTGGCTTTTGCGGTGCCCTATGCCCTTGGCAATTCCGAGATCAAGAAGTACAAAAAGGTCCTTGGAATCGTCAGCGAAAAGGTACTGTATGCGGACTTAAAAAACGCCGGGAACATCCATGCGCTGAACGTCAGCGGTCTGGCGGCTGCTAACCTGGTGGGGCTTATCCTATTTGTACTTGCGGTTCTCTGTGATGTGGAATTACTTCCCCTAAAGGCTGCAATGAACCCCGGAACGTTCCTGAGTACGGGGTTTGCCGGGATGTTCTTCTTTACAAGTCTCGTGCTTGCGCCCATCGCGGTTTTGATCGATCGGTCCAAGAACCAGATCATCAGCGAAAACAGCGACATCAACGCCAATTACAACCGGGCGAGAAAAAAGGTCTTCGGGGATTACACCATCGCCCTGACCTGGGTCAATAACGCAGCGGCACTTATCACTCTGCTCATCTTGATCCGGGTTCGGTCTGAAGCCGCAACCCTTGTGATCCTGACTCTGTATTTACTTGCCATCATGCTTTTTACCGGAAAACTTGTAAAAGACATTATTGCGGTGGAAAAACGGTACGTGAACGGGGAAGCAAAACTTTTGGAGGATGATGATGACCATTGGATCCTCGGCATGTTTTACTATAACCCCGGAGATATGCATTTGAATGTACCCAAACGGGCCGGTGTCGGAATGACGATCAATATGGCGCATCCCGCAGGAAAAGCGATCACGGTCATCAGTATTCTTGTGATCCTGGGATCCCTGATCAGTCTCATCGGTTCGGTAATTCTTTGGTAGCTGACCCGTTACCGGGAACGATCCATGAGGGTCCCGATGATGGCGCCGATGAGCATGCCGCCAAAGGTCCCGATCCAGAGATTGGAAATCGTAACACCCATGATAAAGCCGGCGATCATGCCGATGAAGAGATAAAGACCTGTCCATGAGGTCTTCCGTTTCCGGATGGAATAATGGTCAAAATCCCCTTCATCGCCACGATAAACAAAGCCGGCTTTTTCCAATCCGTCGACGCGGTCGCTGTTGGTGTGTCGGCACACGGTGCTGAGTTCTTCGATGTTCTTAAAGCGGAGTACAAAACCCGCCACTTCCATGAAGATCTCTTCGATGTAGTTTTCTTTGTCGTAGCCCGGCATCAGTTCTGCGGCGACGGTCACTTCTCCAAGGGCAATGCCTCTTTCAAAATGCAGGTGTCCGACGTTTGTATTTTCTTCTCCGATCAGGGAGATCTCCCAATCTTCTTTAAACGGTGCTTCGGTGTCACCGGGCATGATCCGGAAATGTTCTGTTCCAAGGGGGAATTCTTTGCTGCTCATATTGTTTTCTCCTGTGAAATATGTGCCTAAAGGCATTATAATAGAGGGAGCGACGTGGATACAATGGGAGCCCTATGAAAACCTGTTATCATCTTCCGGGATTATTTGAATTCCATGAATTTTATAAAGTGTTCCTGCCTCTGTTTCGGGAGCATGGGGAGTACTTTCTCGATGACTGCGGGATCGGCTCCATATACGGAGCACCCGGAGACTGTCTTTGGGGCGGAGGCCGTGTGGGTTTTGGGGATGCGGATCCGGGAGATGTGGCTGCGCTCATGCGGGCGTTTGGCATTTCCGCAAGACTGACCTTCAGCAATTCACTGATCCGGGAAGAACACCTCGATGATAAAAAGTGCAATGCTCTTTGCCGGCTTTTTGAGCATAACGGGGAGGCGGAGAATGGGATGATCATCGCCTCGGATCTTTTGTTATCTTATATCCGGGAGAACTACCCGGGCTTTTATTTTGTCTCTTCGACAACGAAGGTCCTGACGGATTTTGGGGATCTGACAAAAGAACTGGATCGGCCGGAATTTCGGTTTGTGGTACCGGATTTTCGCCTGAATAAAAAGCCGGAGATGTTGGAAAAACTGACGCCGACCCAAAAGGCGAAGGTAGAGTTTCTGTGCAACGAGTGCTGCCGGTTTGACTGTCCCGACCGAAAAGCCTGCTATGAAAACGTCAGCAGGAAAAGCCTGGGAGAGACGACGGAGGATCATATCTGCACCTCACCGGACCGGGAGCAAGGCTACCGGTTTTCGAAAGCTATGGAGAACCCCGGCTTTATCAGCGCGGAAGACATCCGGGAAACTTACGTCCCTGCCGGCTTTTCCCAGTTTAAGATCGAAGGCCGGAGCCTTGGCAGTGCTGTCTTATTGGAGATGATCCTCTATTACATGGTAAAGCCGGAGTACCGGCTGAAAGTCCGGGAGGAGATCTACTTAGACAGCAT
>JAFUUM010000146.1 GCA_017477805.1 Lachnospiraceae bacterium | reverse complement strand
GCTGTTGGCGAAGGCGAAGATACAAAATACATTTTTGATGCATTTTTGCCTGAAAGCCCGGATGCAGATACGTTTGTCTATTCCATTCCTATGAAAGTTACGCTGAAAAGCGGTAACAATCTGATCCGTATCATGAATCATCGACGTCAGGAGAATACCCTGATCTCTTATACGAAAGTTTTCGAGTCCCTGAGGGATGCAGCTCCCGAGAAAGATCTTGTCCTTTCTCTTTGCGAATGGGTAAAGACCCAGCCTCATGAATGGGGGTATAAAGTAGGTCATTCCTGGAGGATCCCCAACGATATCACCTTTCAGGTAGGTTCTGACGGTAATCCCGGAAACGGAAGCTGGAACAGTGATTACACCACGGGTGTGACTGCCCAGTATGACAAAGCCGTGATCATGGATGAGTTCTCCGATTTAGATAAGGGCTGGAATGATCCGGATATGCTGATGGTGGGGATGAACGGTTTGGATGAGACCATGAACAGAACTCATTTTACGTTATGGTGTATGCTGAATGCTCCCTTGATGCTGGGGCTTGATCTTAGGCGGGTTGAAAAGGGCGATGCGATCCATAAGATCATTTCCAGAAAAGAACTGGTTGCATTAAATCAGGATCCCCTGGGAATTCAGGCTAAGAGAGTATATACCACAGCGAAATGTGATGCACCCGACAAGGATTATATCCGTGATAATGAAAGAGTAGATGTTTTGGTAAAGCCCCTGGCCGACGGATCTCTGGCAGTTACCTTCGTAAACTTAGGTGAGAAATCATATAAAGACGAGATCAATATTTCCGCGAAGGACCTGATCAAGGCCGTGAAGTCAAAAGCTGTTCAAGCAGAAATCTTTGAAAACGCTGATACTTTTGAGGTTATAGATCTCTGGACAGAAGATAAAGAGAAAGTAACCGACGGAATCTGTGTCAAAGACCTTGCTCCTCACGACCAGAAGACCTTCCGGATCTACCCTGCGGAGTAAGCCATGACCATATCAGAATTTATAGGATTATTTCCGCCTTTGGAAGAAGATACTTCCGGCATACTTATTGAGACGGAAGAGTATCGTTACTGCGGAGACCGGGAATGCAGAAGAGCAGATGCAGCAAGGATCCTGCATCAGTACCTTAAAAAGATCAAAAAATTTCCTGATCTTACGGACTTTTCTACACTGAAAGACATAAAAGATCTTTACGATTGCAGGATCTGCGCCAACGCCATCGCACAGGCCCTCCTTAGAAAGATCATGGAACCCGTAAAGATCCCCACAGGAGAATCATCTTATATCACGATCTTTGATCTGGAAACAAAGATCACCCGGGAAGAGGCGGAAAGCGCCATATCCCGGGTGATATCTTTATGATCCTGAAGATCAAAATCAGGTAACCTAGAATTTAAACTTGTGTACCTCGTCGTCAAGCTGCTTGGCAATCTCGGAATTCTCGTTGACCAGTGCACGGTTTTCTTTCATGTTCTGAGACATGTCCGTAACAGCTTCCGCAACGTTGCCGATACCCTTAGCACTTTCATCCACTGCAAGGGCAACATCATCCATAGCGGTAGATACAACGCTCATGGCGTTTTCGATATTCTGGGATGAAGTCTCAACGCCTTTCAGCATTTCAGAGATCTTTTCCGCATCTTCCTGATACTGGATACCGGTATCCATCAACTGCTGATAGCCGCCGATGGTCTTGTCACGCACAAAATCAACCATCTTTGTTGCTTCTTCTGCAAGAGCCTTTACATTTCCGATCACTTCGTTGGAGATCACCTGGATCTTCTTGGCCGTCTCAGCGGAATTGGTTGCAAGACCGCTGATCTCCTCAGCAACCACCGCAAAGCCTTTGCCGTGTTCACCGGCTCTGGCTGCTTCGATGGAAGCATTCAGGGACAGGAGATTGGTCTGGGATGCGATCTCCAGAATGGTCTCGGTAAGACCGCTGATACTCTCAACGGCTTTGGATTTCTCGATCTTTTCATTCAGGCTGATTGTCATATCGTCTGCAGCCTTCTTGGCAGCCTCGGTTTCTTCCTCGGCTTTCTTACGCATATCCTGGGCACGTTCTTCCATCTTACCCGCATAAACGGTACCGTCCTTTACGCTGGTAAACATTTCCTGAACATCTTCCTGGATCTTGTTGGTGGAACCCTGAACCTGCTGCAGGGAAGCAGAGGTTTCTTCCATAGCGGCGCTCATTTCTTCCATGGTGGCGGATACGCCGTCCAACTGATCGTTGGTCTTGATGGTGGTCTCCAGTGCGGACTCAACGGATCCGGAAAGCTTATTGGAACTGTCGTAAATAGAGATCACAACTCCACGGATGTACTCTAAGAGGTCATTGATACCGTGGGCGATATCGGTTACTTCATCGTTACCTTTGACTTCCAGCTTCTGAGTCAGGTCACCGTCGTTGTTCACCAGGTCATCGACCTTATTATTAACACTCTTTAATCCACCGGTAATGGTGTTTGCAAGGAAGATGGAAACCAGTATGGAGAACAGGGTGAGGATACCACCGATGATTATGATGGTATTTACGATCCTGTTAAGTGCTGCATTCAGGTCGTTTACGATGTAATCAATACCCAGTAATCCGACGGTATTTCCGTCCTTATTGAAGATCGGGGCATAAGCGGTAATGAAATAGTCCCCTTTGGAGCTCTTTTCAATCTGAGCGGAAACACTTCCGCCTTTGGAAAGGGCCTCTTTTGCTTCAGATACATACGCATCTTCCAAAGCCTGTCCAATGGGAATGCCGTACTCGGCGGGTTGGGAGAGATATACCATTTTGCCGCCACGCTCTCCGATGGTGTAGATGGCTGACAGGTTTGCGTTATCGTCCACGTTTTTCATTTCCCTCTGGATCACAGTATTGGCATAGGTATCATC
>JAFUUM010000145.1 GCA_017477805.1 Lachnospiraceae bacterium | reverse complement strand
TGGCGGCTGCGGTTGTCCTTATTTTGATCCTGAAAAAGAAGCAGGCTGCAGCAGAGAGGATCCTTCAGATCCTCTGCGTGTCCATGGCGGGAATGTGTGTGATCAATGGGGTTTCCATCCGGTCCCAGGTTGCAAAATATGAGAACCAGAAGAGGCAGTATGCCCAGCCGGGAGAGCAGATCCTGGAACTCAGCAGGTCAGGACAAAACGTGATCGTACTGATGCTGGACCGGGCCATCGATGGTTATGTGCCCTTTTTATTCGATGAAAAGCCGGAACTCCTGGAGTCCTTCTCCGGCTTTACCTGGTATCCGAACACGCTGTCCTTTGGGAAGTGCACCAATCTCGGTGCTCCGGCACTTTACGGCGGGTACGATTACACTCCTGCGGCCATGGATGCCAGAGAGGATACTTTATTAAAGGATAAGAATAACGAGGCCCTGATGGTGCTGCCCACTCTTTTGAAAGAAGAGGGATATGAGGTCACGGTATGCGATCCTCCTTACGCCGGTACCTATGAATGGATCCCGGATTATTCCATGTACTACGAAGCGGGGATCAAGGCCTACACCACGGAGGGTGCCTATTCCCGGGCTTATTTTGAGCCTTTTTCCGCATCGTATTCGGCGGTGCAGCAGCATGCAGCCTTTTATTACAGCGTATTAAAGGTGCTGCCTCCCGCCATCCAGCGCTTCTGGTACCGGGACGGATTTTACTTCGAGCAGGAACAGGAAGCGGTGAATAAGGAATTTCTGCGGTGTTATTCCGTTATGGACAATCTTGTTTCCATTACGAAGGTAACATCTGAGGAGAAGAACTGTTTTCTTCAGATGCAAAACGGCATGACCCACGATGTCACAACGCTGTCGAAGCCGGATTACGAGCCGGCAGCCGGGATCTCCCATACAGTGCTGACATTGACCATGGGGCCGGAGTACACTCTGGAGAAGACCATTGATGACCGTTCCTTAAGCATTTCCAATGCCTATCAGATGGGACATTACGATTCCAACATGGCAGCCCTCATCACTCTCGGAACCTGGTTTGACTACTTAAAAGAGCAGGGGTGCTGGGACAATACCCGGATCATCCTGGTCTCCGATCACGGCAGGGAACTGCGGGATCTTGGAATGGAAAACGAGACTGCGGGCATTGACGTGGAAGCCTTTAATCCCCTTTTGATGGTAAAAGATTTCGGCGCTGCGGGTTTTACCGTATCGGACGAATATATGACCAATGCGGATGTGCCTGCACTGGCCCTTTCCGGCATTGCCGAAAATCCCGTGAATCCCTTTACGGGAAATGCCATTTCCATGGAGAAAAAGCAAACTCCTCTGGCGGTCACAACATCCATGCATTGGGATGTGACCGGAGATCAAAGAACCGTCTTTGACTTAAGCGACGGCGTTTGGTTTGAAGTTTCTCCGGGTAATATTTTTGAAGACAGTAACTGGAGAAGATTGGACGATTAACATGCTGCGTTTTTTATATCATCTCATCATCACCCCCATAGAGATCGTGGTGGAGATCACCTTCGGGATCATGTATTCGCTCCTGAATAATTACGGCCTTGCCGTTATTGCCGTATCTCTGGTGATCCAGACTTTGGTGCTGCCGCTTTATAAGCGGTCCGATGCGATCCAGGATGAAGAGCGGGCAAGGCAGAAAGCCATGTCCCGGTGGGTGGAGCATATCAAACGGACCTTTAAGGGTGACGAGCGGTATATGATGCTGTCAACGTATTACCGGCAGCAGGGCTACAAATCCTGGTATGCCCTTGGCAGTTCTTTTTCCATCCTGCTGCAGATCCCGTTCTTTATTGCGGCATTTCATTATCTGTCAAATCTGACGGAACTGTCAGGGCAATCCTTTTCCTTTATCCGGGATCTGGGAAGACCGGATGAAACCTTTTGGATCGGGGCATTGCCCATTAACGTACTGCCCATCGCCATGACGTTGATCAACATGCTGTCCGGTGCCATTTACACCCGGACCCTTCCCCTTCGGGAGAAGGTACAGGTCTACGGCCTGGCCATGGTCTTTCTTGTACTTTTGTACAACAGCCCTGCGGGGTTAGTGCTGTACTGGACCATCAATAACCTGTATTCCCTTTGCAAGAATATTGTAATGAAAGGAATCGGAAGTGTTATTAAGAAAGATGCCGGTAAAACAAGGGAAAAGAAACCCGCCGGGAAGCGTAATGTTCCCGAGGTTACCGGACTCTTCCGGGCATCCGGGATCTTCCTGACCCTGTACATGGGTTTTGTGGTCCCCTCCCACGTAGTGGCGGCTTCCGCCACGGAATTTGTCAGTACCGATTACGGACCCATGGAACTGCTGCTCTTAAACGTCGCCATCACTGCAGGTTTCTTCCTTGTGTGGTGCGGGATCTTTTATCATCTGATGAATAAGACCCTGCGATTTGTTTTCGCCGGAGTGCTGGCCTGCGCCTGCGTTATGGGTGCGGTGGACAGTCTGTTTTTTGCAACAAAGATGGGCATGCTGGATCAGCTCTTTGTCTTTCAGGACGGCATCCGGACCACCCGGACCGAAAAACTGATCAACCTCGGTGTTCTCTTATTGATCTTCGCGATACTGGTGGTCCTCTATATGAAAAAGAACCGGATCATGGAAAACCTGGTCCGGATCCTATGCGTCACCGCTGCGGTGATGTGCATTGCTAACGGCTTTTCTATTTCAAAGCAGATCCGCACTTACAATGAACAGAGAAAGTGGTGTGCACAGCCGGGAGAAAAGATCCTGCATCTGAGCAAGACAGGAAACAACGTGGTGGTGTTCATGCTGGACCGGTCCATCGGCGGGTACATTCCGTTTTTGTTTGATGAGAAGCCGGAACTTCTGGAAGACTTTTCCGGCTTTACCTGGTACGAAGATACCCTTTCTTACGGACGTACCACCAACATCGCCTCTCCGGCGCTTTACGGCGGTTATGAGTATACGCCGGATGCCATGAATGCCAGAGGGGATGTGCTGTTAAAGGATAAGCATAACGAAGCCATGCTGCTGATGCCAACTCTGTTTTCTGAGGCCGGGTATCAGGTGACTGTGTGCGATGCACCATATGCAGGTTCCTATGAATGGGTGCCGGATTACAGCATGTACTATGAGCTGGACAACACAGACGCATACATGACAGAGGGGATCTATACGGCGGAGTCCTTTGCACAGTTTGCTCCCACCTATCGGGAGACCCAGCAGCATGCCATGTTCTACTACAGTGTGCTGAAGATGCTGCCCCTTGGGATGCAGCTTGACTGGTACCGTGACAGCTTTTATTTCTGCAGGAACTATTCCTATATCAGCCAGATCTTTATGAAATGTTATACAACTATGACACATCTGTCGGAAATGACGGAGATCACGGAGGAAGGAGATCACTTTCTCCTTTTGCAGAACGGTCTGACTCATGACGTGGCACCCCTTCAAAAGCCGGAGTATGTTCCCAAAGAGGGACTCAGTACCCCCTATCTGTCCATCGTTCCCGAAGAGCGGTTTACGAGGAATGCTGAGGTGGATGGCCGCGTGATGGCTGCTTACAACCAGCTGCAGGAAGCTCACTATGACAGCAATATGGCGGCGCTGCTGACGCTTGCAAAGTGGTTCCGCTATCTGAAAGAAAATGACTGCTGGGATAATACCCGGATCATCCTCGTTGCAGATCATGGCGAGAAGATGGATGATCTCCCGACAATGATGTTTGAGAACGGTATGGAGACAGAGTCCTTTAACCCGCTGTTGATGATGAAAGATTTTGGAGCCGAAGGTTTTACGGTCAGTTCCGAATTCATGACCAATGCGGATACTCCCGCCCTTGCCCTTTCGGGACTTATCGAGAACCCTGTCAATCCCTTTACCGGTAAGGCCCTGGATCGCAGTGAGAAAAACGGGCCCCAGAGAGTGGTAAGATCTGAGCACTTTGAGACCACCGGTGATGTCGGCACGCAGTTCGACACCAGCGACGGAACCTGGTACGAAGTGACCCCCGGGAACATCTTTGACGAGAAGAACTGGAAGTTCGCGGAAGAATAAAGAGAGGAAAGAAATATGCAGAGTAATATGTTGTTGTATATCGATCCCGGCACGGGAGCCATGCTGTTTACAACCATCATCGGACTGGTGACCACAGCGTCCTTCGTGCTGAAAAAGTATGTGATCAAACTGAAGTTCAGACTTACCGGCGGTAAGGAAGCGGTGGCCAGTGACGAGAAGATCCCTTATGTGATCTTTTCCGACAGCAAACGGTATTGGAACGTGTTCGGATCCATCTGTGATGAATTTGAAAAACGGAAGATCCCGGTGGAATACTGGACAGCATCTCCCGATGATCCGGCTCTTTCGCAAGACTACGAATATGTAAAGTGTTCTTTTATCGGTGAGGGCAACAGAGCCTATGCAAAGCTGAATATGATGAATGCCTACATCTGCCTTGGGACAACGCCGGGACTGGATGTTTATCAGTGGAAACGTTCGCGGAACACGAAGTATTACGTGCACACATCTCACGAAGTGGGTGGCTTTTTGTGGTATCGTATGTTCGGTATCGATTATTTTGATGCCATCCTCTTAACGGGAGCTTTCCAGGAAGCGGAGATCCGGGAACTGGAGAAGATCCGTCATCTCCCCGCCAAGGAGATGCCCGTTGTTGGTGCCACCTATATGGATGAACTGGCTGAAAAGGTGAAGAACTGCGGTATCACACCGGAAGGGACTACGGTGCTGCTGGCGCCTA
>JAFUUM010000144.1 GCA_017477805.1 Lachnospiraceae bacterium | reverse complement strand
CTGGTAGATCCCAAGCCGTTCGGGAAGATGCACATCCGATTCCATCTCATCAAATGTCCCCGGCAAAATAGAGATCACAACAAAGTCGCAGCCGGTCAGTGCTTTTTCGATGTCCGATGCAACTTCAAATTTCCACTTTCCTTTTGCATCTGGTCTCTGCATCAGTTCATTACCGATGGTCTCATTGGCAGCCGCCGCCGCATGATCGATATCATAAAGGCGAATGGTGCCCGAGATCTGATCATCCAGTGCAAGGTCTGTCATAAAGGTCCAGGCCCAGCCTCTGGATCCGCCGCCGATATAGGCGATCACCACATCTTCCATTTTGTTGTTTGCATACCTCATGATTACCCTCCCAGTACATCTAAATATGCGTTTCGAAACTTACTTAATCACGCTTTCGCGTCATTATCTGTATCTTGTCACATTCCGGATATGAATTCTACTGATTTTGTACGATTTTTATGGGAAAATGTGATAATCCCGTTTTTATGTGCTATCATTACAACGATTTGATCTGATAAAGGAGGATATCATGGGAACAACTGTACAGTCGGATACAACCATAGGCGACCTGATCAAAAGCGGCCGATACGGGATCTACGCAAAGTATTTCTTTACGGACATGACCCCGGATCATTTTCATGCACCACTGTCCTCCTACGGTTTTGAAAAGAATGAGTTTGCAGTTGTCCTTTCTTATCTGGAGGATCTTGCTTCAACCGGTAAGGACTATCGTCATTTCATTTATGATGAGACCACAAGGCTTTCCGAGTGGGATAAGGAACCGGTCTGTCTGTTTGAATTTCCCGTTCCTTCAAAGGATATGCCCTATGCCATCGTGATCCCCGGAGGCGGTTTCAACAGACAGTGGGGACTTATCGAAGGCTTTTGCATTGCCAAAAAACTGCGGGATCACGGCATTCCCTCTTTTGTACTCTTCTACCGGGTCAAACAGGAACCGGTACTTGGGAAAGCCCTGGAAGATGTTCACACCGCAATATCCTACGTGGAAGATCATGCCGAAACCCTGGGCGTGAAAAAGGGCCATTATATCCTTGGCGGTTTTTCCGCAGGTGCCACACTGGCATCCGAGATAGGTTCAACGAACTTAGGCTTTTCTTCCGCAGGACTCCCGAAACCGGAACTCATCTTCCTTGGATATCCGGAGATCCTGCACCGTTCTTTATATGAAGCATATGCTGCATCTCCTGAAAACAAAGCACTCCGAAGTGCCTTTGCTCCTTTCCTTCGCAGGATCGGAGGACCGGACTTTTCGCTGGAAACCATGGCAGAATATGAACTTTCCGATCACATGGACAGTTCCTATCCCAAATGCTATATCACCGCCTGCGAAGACGATCAGACAGTGGATCCCGAAAATTCCCGTGTTTTGGACAGGCTTCTGACTGACTTAAAGGTACCTCATAAATTGAACCTTGGAAAACAGGGCGGCCACAGTTTCGGCATCGGTAACGGCGTGGATACGGAAGGCTGGATCGAGGATATGCTTTCTTTTTGGAAGCAAAATGATCAGAATTAAGAAACAAAGGAATTAAGAAAAACATGCATGAAATGAGTATCGTAAAGCGGTTTATGAACATCGCTCTGGATCAGCTGATACAGCAGGGTAAAGAAAACGAGACCGTGGAATCCGTCACTTTGGAAGTCGGCGAAATGACGGATCTTGTACCCCACTATCTTCAGAAATACTATGAAATAGCCTCCAAGGGAACTCCCCTGGAGGCTTCAAAACTCATTATTGAAATGATCCCTATGAAGGTAAAATGTTTAGACTGCGGATGCGAGTACAATCCTATGAAAACACCGGACCGTCTCTGCCCCGACTGTAACAGCGGCAATTGTCATCTGCTCCAGGGCCGGGATGTAAGCGTCAGTTCCATTACCCTCAGATCATGATCATAAGGTGATCATTCGGTCACAGGAATACGGATATCCATGGAAAAGGAATTCTCTTTGCTGGGAAGTCCCGGCAGATACAGCTTTCCGTTTAAAGCAACGCCGCTTTTATCCGCAACAACATAGAATACATATTCTTTGGAAGAATCAGCGGGAAGCACCCACTCATCGTGAAGGCCGTCTCCGGAATACTGGTTCTCATCGGGCTGGGGATATACATCTTCCTTACTGATGTAAGATGTTTTATCATTCGGCAGTTCCACATAGGCCAGATAAAAATCATCTATGGACACTTGGGTTGTTTTATTTCCGATATTCGAGATCAGGAAGGTCACTTTGGCATAACCGAAATTCTTTCCAAGGGTCTTGGGATCGGAGATCACATCTTTTGCTTCTTTCGGCACATCATCCACAAACGTGAATTCCATTTTATCCAGATTCAGATTGGAGTAATAATTGGAATTATAGACTTTGTCTTCTTTTCCTTCCAAAATAAAACCAAGGCACGCCAGTGCCACAAATGTAGTGACCACACTCAGGATCACGATAACTGCGACAGTACTTTTTTTCACGTTCTTCTCCTCTTTATACAGATCAATCTGTGATATCGATATTTATATTGATACGGTCATATAAGTAAAACAGTTCATCGGATCTGGAATGATATCCGTCACCGAGTTTCCCTTCGGGCGCCGTACGTTCCATCGTGATCACAGCCGATGCTGCATCTTCGTCTAAAAGAAACAGGAAGCATCCCTGTTCTCCGGAATAACTGGAGACATAGGAAAAGCTGTTT
>JAFUUM010000143.1 GCA_017477805.1 Lachnospiraceae bacterium | reverse complement strand
TTTCGGCAACGGACGCTGCCCAGTTCTTTTCTTCCTGTGTCAAATTCATCTTTGAATTAACTCCTTTTTTGAGCGAAATCTATGAAAGTTTTTTGGATCCCATTTTACAGAGACAGTCTGCCTTCCAGTTCCGAATAATCGATGACCTTCTTCTCACCGGATCGCAGGGTGATGATGCAGGGGCCTGTTGCTCCGCTGTGGAACCGGTCTGTGTACTCGATCTTTTCGATGGGGAAGATCTCCTCTTCGGTGAAGTCTTCAAAACTTTCTTTGGTAATGATCTGGGAGATCAGATAGTAGGGCTCGGATCCGTCATAGAGCCGTCTGCTCTCCATGTAAAGGTAGACGACAATGGACTTATCGGAGTCGGGGTTTGTTCCCGCGGAACGCATGGTCCCCATTTCTTCCCAGCCGTCGTAGATGGTCACGGCCATCTGTTTTTCCTTTCCCATGTGATCCCGGCCTTTTAAGATAATGGCGCGGGCGCCATCCTTTTCTTTTCGAAGGATATCCACATTACCGTTATCAGGGAACCCATAGGATCCGAAGGTGACGGAAACAGGGCGTTTGTGGAGCCGCAGCTTATCGGCCCGGATGATTCCGTAAGGGACAGTAAAGTCTGCCAGGTTCATGCCCTGGATCCAGTGGCGTTCGTTTTCCAGGTTGAAATCAAAATACTGACGGCGGTAGAGGACACCGTCTTTTTCTCCGCCCCAGAAGGTGACATTGGCCTGCTTGATCTCGTCATTCCACTTATGGCAGAGCACATACTGCTGGGATTCCACGCTGTGATCTATGGCGGGAGAAGATTCCCAGGGGTATTTGGTGTTAAAACAAAGTTTGCTGTAATTCCACATGCCGTGGAGATCGTCTTTTTGTTTGAGAATCTTGCCGGTACGTAAGACAGTCTCCCCGTTTGCGTTGTGGTTGGAGTAGCAAAGTCCCGGCCCGTTCAGGGTAGTGGTTGTTACATCCCCTGCTGCCATCCGGTCCCAAACTCCGTTGTTTTCCTTTTCGGTCCAGAAAGGGTGGTCTGCGGGAAGATGCAGGCACAGAAAAGCCTTGCCCAGCCAGAAAGGGCTTTCCGCACAGGAGTAGCCCTGTACAAGCGGCATGAACTGGCCGTAGAACCCAAGGGTGGGGATGCCTTCAAAGCGGAAGTCATCTCTGGTCAGGAACTGCAATAGCGATCCTGAGGAAATCCGTCTTGCAAGACCCGGATCTGCAGTGGGGTGCTTCAGAAACAGATTTCCGTCAAATGCACTGGTGGCGGCATTTCGGTAGATGCCGCTGCGGCCCCACATATTGGTAAAGCCGTCGCGGTCAAAAGCTTTCGGGTAACTCTCCATGAGTTTATTGGAGTTTTCCTCAAAGCAGGCCGCGATCTCCGGCTCTTCTTCATAGCCGTACCACAGATTCCAAAGGGGTGTATAGAACTGGAAGGCCCAGCAGGAGTAGTAATCAAAACTGTGGCCGTCCCGGTACCAGCCGTCTCCCACGTAATAATCCAGGATGGCAGCAGCATGATCCGCCATGATCTCCTTTTTGATGGGATAGCCTTCCATGTGGAGGAAAGCCATATCCAGCATGTTAAAGAGCCGCCAGTTCTGGGGAACCGTGGGGGCATGGGCAAAGCCTGTCAGGAAAGAGGCCAGAAGATCTTTTTCTTCCTTGGTGTACTCCGCCCAGATCTGCTCTCTGCAAGCCCAGAGCCCGATGACGAGGGCGCAGGTCTCCACGGTCTGCTGATACGGTCTAAAAGGATCCGAGGCTCCGGTGGTCTTCTGCAGGTATTCATAGTCTCCCACATAGAAAGAGGAGCCTTCACTGCAACAGAGCAGGATGTGCTTTTTATAGTATTCCCGGATAGGGATATTGTTCAGGACAAGATCCGGCTCTTCTTTTAAGAGCACGGAGGCGATGAAGAAAGAGCGGGTGAGGCCCTCAAAAATCTCCGCCCGTCTTTGGGCATCCTGCAATTCTTCGGGATCCGAAAGATGAGGATAGGTGACTTTTGTCTCTTTTCTTGGCATCACAATGGGTTCTTCGATAGATTGAAGATTTTGAAAGATGCCGGATAACAGGTATTTTCCCGCGTCGATCCAGCTCTCTCTGGTGAGGCCGGAATAGGGAGATAAGGCAAAGTCCAGATGAGTGGGCTGCCAGCAATTCTCAGATACGTTCTTTTCGTTTTCCAGTGTCATGATAAGCACCTCCGTTTCCTATCATACCCCATTTCCCGACAGTTTTCGCCATGGGGTCGAAAACATTTTCCGCATATTCCCACGCGCGGAACAGTTTTCACAAAAATAGACAATTTTCACACAATTTATCAGATTTTTATTTTTTGTTGACCAAAATAATGATACAATAGGTAAACCATCAGTGTACGAGGGGGTACGTAAATGAAGTGGACCATTAAGAGCAGAATGACAACGACGGCGATCCTGATCCTGATCGCTGCACTTCTTCTTAATACGCTGGGTATTATGGGAACTGCTACCAGGGCGCAGCTTGAAATCTCATCGGAAGAGCTGCAGACCCAGGCGGATAAGTTTGCGTCCCATATCAATACCTGGTTCGGAAAAGAGATGGCGGTGATGGAAGGCATTTCCGCCGGTGTGTCCGCGCTGGGAGTCGGGACAAGCAAACAGAAGATCATCATGATGCTCCAGTCCCAGCAGCAGAACAGTACGGAGATCACGAACCTTTATTATTGCCGTTACGACGGAATGATGGTCCGGGCAAACGGCGAGATCACTCCGGATTTTCCCAATATGGAAAGAGCCTGGTATGTGGATGCCCTGGATGCCGACGGCGTTGTTGTTACCGCGCCTTATCAGGATAAGCGAACCGGAAATATGTGTATCACCATCTCCAAGTCCGTGTACCTCGAGGGAAAACTGGTGGGTGTTGTTGGTGCGGACTTCTTCCTTGGGACCATTGAGGATATTATGGCTTCTACTCCGTACACCAGCGGTTCCTATGGGTTCCTTGTGGACTCCGACGGAAACTACGTGACCCATCCCAACAAAGAGTATGAGCCCACCACCGAGAAAAAGACGGCGCTCAGTAGTGCGCTCCCGGCACTGGGCGAACTTGCGGCTGCCCCCGGAGAAAAGACGGTCCATGCCAAGGATTACGACGGCGTTGTGAAATTTTTTGCACTGTCCAACATCGAGAACTCCGGTTGGACGCTGGGAATGGCCATTCCCGCCAGGGAAGTACAGCATGACCTGTCGAAGATGATCCTCGTGGCCATCGTGGTGCTCCTGGTTGCTTTCTTCCTTGCCCACTTCCGCATGCGGAGCCTGATGGACAAGATGCTGACCCCTATGTACAAGATGAAGGACTTCATCCGGGATGACATCATCGGAGAAGATGGGGAGAGCAAGTTTGCCAACGAAGTGGAAGAGATCGACTACCTGATGAATGTTATGGAAGACCGGTTCATCGACACCGTTTACCAGACGGGAAGCGAGGCGGCCTCCATTGAAGAAAAGATGTCGGTGACGGCAGAGAAAGTCAGCGCCATCAATGTCAGCGTGGGCGAGATCAACACCCGTATGTCCGAGATCGACACGGAAGTGATCCAGGTCCAGACCGATAACCTGGATAACATCGAAGAGACCTGCGACAAAGCAGGTGCGGCAGCTGCCCAGGTTGCGGAAAGTACTGCGCAGATGTATGAAAAAGCCGGTGAGATCAAGGAAAGACTGGAAGCCCGGGTTCCTGAGATCGTTGCAAGCAAGGATAAGGCTTATGCCGTTACAGAGCGTGCAAGAGAGAACCTTCAGGCAGCTATCGAAGGCGCCAAGGTCATCGATGAGATCGTGAACGTTTCAAAGACCATCAATGATATCGCCGGTCAGACGAACCTCCTTGCGTTAAATGCTTCCATTGAAGCCGCAAGAGCAGGCGAAGCGGGCCGCGGGTTTGCGGTGGTGGCGGATGAGATCAATGCCCTTGCCATCAATACCAGAGCGGAGATCGATAAAGTTAACGAACTCACCGCAAAAGTAACGGAGAGCGTAAAAGCCCTGTCCGATGAGAGCGGCGAGATCTTAACGTTCCTTGACGAAAACGTGATGAAGGACTACGGCCTTTTGGAAGAACTGGCCGTGGAGTATAAGGCCGATGCAGAGTTTTATGAAGCCTGCAGCCGCGACCTGGAAGAGAGCGGAAGGGCTCTGAATGCTTCCGTGGAAGGCCTTGGAAACGCCATGCGGGAAGTACAGGAATCCCAGATGGATGTGGGAGATACCATCCAGACCGTCAGCGGTTACCTGCAGGATATCGCCAAATCCACGGAATCCGTATCCGCCGAATCCGAGGAAGTGCTTGACAGTATTAAGAAATTGCAAGACACTATTGGAAGATTCAACGTTTAAGTGAAAGTTTACGGAGGAAGTAAGGCTGTGCATTATGTACCCAAAGGCGTCTGTTCTCAGGGCATCGACTTTGAGATCGAAGACGGAAAAGTAAGAAATGTAGTATTTACCAGAGGCTGCGCCGGAAATACCCAGGGCGTTGCAGCTCTGATCGAAGGAATGGACGTGGAGGAAGCCATCCGCAGGATCAAAGGCATCAACTGCGGCGGTAAAGGAACCTCCTGTCCGGATCAGCTGGCAAGAGCATTGGAAGAGGCGATCGCAAATGGCTAAAAAGATCGTTTTGACCGGTGGCGGAACTGCCGGCCATGTAACACCGAATATCGCACTGATCCCCTCTCTTCGCGAAGCGGGATTTGAGATCAGTTATATCGGATCCTACGACGGCATCGAAAAAAGACTGATGGAGGATTTTCCGGATGTGACCTATTACGGGATCTCCACCGGAAAATTCCGGAGATATTTCGACACCAAGAACTTGTCCGATCCCTTCCGTGTCATGAAGGGACTGGTGGAGGCCCGGAAGATCTTAAAGAAGATCCGTCCAGACGTGATCTTCTCCAAGGGAGGCTATGTTGCCGTACCCGTTGTCAGAGCGGCTGCAAATCTCCGGATCCCCTGCATCCTTCACGAGTCGGATATGACCCCGGGACTTGCCAATAAACTCAGTGTTTCCGCTGCAAAGAAGATCTGCTGCAACTTCCCGGAAACCCTTCAGTATCTGCCTGCAGATAAGGCGGTACTGACAGGATCTCCCATCCGTGCGGAACTCCTTAAGGGAGATGCGGAAGAGGGCAGAAAACTCTGCGGATTTGAGAAAACAAAACCCGTGATCATGGTGGTTGGAGGATCCCAGGGTGCCCAGAGCATCAACCGCTGCGTACGGGAATCCCTGCCGGAACTTCTTAAGGATTTCCAGGTGGTACACCTGTGCGGAAAAGAAAAGATCGATAACCTCCTTTTGACAACGGCAGGTTACAAGCAGTTTGAGTATTTAAAGGCGGAATTAAAAGACGTGTTCGCCATGGCTGATGTTGTGGTATCCAGAGCAGGTGCCAATGCCATCTGTGAGATCCTGGCATTGAAGAAGCCCAACATCCTCGTACCCCTGCCGGCAAGCTCCAGCAGAGGGGATCAGCTGTTAAATGCAAGATCCTTTGAAAAACAGGGATTTTCCGTGGTGCTGGAAGAGAATAACCTGACACCGGATGTACTGACAGCCCAGATCCACGAGCTGTACTTTACGAGAAGCAGATATATTGAAGCCATGGAGGAGTCCAAACAGGGGGATGCCATTCCCTCCATCATGGGACTGATCCGGCTATATTCAGAAAAAACAAGTGAGTAAACATTGGGGGTAGGGGTCGGATCACCGGCCCCTATCTTTTTGAGATTTTTGGAGAAAAACATGGAGAAACTACGTGAGATCCTTGCAAAGATCACCGGCGATGAAGCTCCGGAGAAGCTGATCCTCAGTAAACCCGCGGACAAAGCATCTCCCTATAAAAAAGTGGAGATCCAACTAAAAAAGGACGGATACCAGATCGCGAAATACACGGAAAAGCAGGTATTCCACGAGAATATCAAAGTTTCGGACCTTGGATCCTCTGTAGATAATCTTTGCGAGAACTGCGGCTTTCGCCAGATCAACGGCTTTTCGGCTTCCCGGGAACATATTGTCCTGATCTCGAAAAAGGGAGAGTGCAATTACAAACGGAAAAAGAGAAGCTGCGAGGGAACCGGAAATTGTGCATCCCCGACAAAAACCGAGAAAGAGCACAACCGGAGTAAGAACTATCTGATCTCCGAAGGGCAGCAGGCTCCGCCCCTTGTGGACATGGGGATCTTTACAAAGGATGGCAAGGTGGTCCGGAGCATGTACGACAAGTTCCGCCAGATCAACCGGTTTTTGGAGATCCTGGATGATGAGATCGCATCGAAAAAGAGGGAGCGGCTTAATATCATCGACTTCGGCTGCGGAAAATCCTATCTGACCTTCGTTGTGTACTATTATCTGACGGAGATCCGGAAGGTGGATGCCCACATCATTGGTCTGGACTTAAAAGCCGATGTGATCGCAAAGTGCAATGCGGCCGCGAAGAAATACGGATATAAAAACCTGTCCTTCGAGATGGGAGATATCAATGGCT
>JAFUUM010000142.1 GCA_017477805.1 Lachnospiraceae bacterium | reverse complement strand
TTACCTTGTCGGGGGCGGAACTGTTTCCAAGTCTTGCATAGGAAGCATCCGTGGGATTTAAGAAGATGGTGATGTCACGGATCTTTTCCAAAATGCCTGCAGCGGCGTAGCGCACAACATCCTCTCCGGAATCCGTCACGGCGTAGATATTGATGTGATAACCGTTTCCGGGCTTTTCCGGCAGGGGCATGGGAGAAAAGTCTGCCACCAGTCCGTAGCGATCGGCGATGGTGTTTACCACCATCTTGAAGGTGATCATCTGATCCGCTGCTTTCATGGGTTTTCCGTAGTGGAAGTCGATCTCGTTCTGTCCGGGGCCCCGCTCGTGGTGGGATCTTTCGGGAGTCAGGCCCATGCGCTCAATGGTCAGGGAGATTTCCCGGCGGATGTTCTCGCATTTGTCCGCAGGAGCGATATCCATGTAACCTGCGGCATCATAAGGGATCTTTGTGGGATTTCCCTCCTGATCCTTCTGGAAGAGATAAAACTCCGTTTCCGTTCCGAACCTAAACTCGATGCCCTGATCCGAAGCAGCCTTAACCGCATCTCTGAGGATGGCTCTGGAATCGGATGCATAGACATCCCCTTCGGGGGTGCACACATCGCAGAACATACGAAGTACTCTTCCGCTGTCGGGTCTCCAGGGCAGGATCGCCATGGTGTCAGGATCCGGTTTTAAGTAAAGGGACGCATAGGGACAATCACGAAAACCCGCGATCTCTCTTGCATTGATGGGTGCCCCATGGTCAAAGGCTTTTTTCACTTCACCCGGCATCACCGAAATATTCTTTTGTATGCCGTAAGCATCCCGAAAAGCCAGACGGATAAACTTCACGTCTTCCTCTTCGATATACTTCATCACCTCATCAACCGTGTAATTCATGATCTCCTCCTTCGTTGACGTCGTTCTTGTTTAGATGGTACTGATCCTCGGGGAGATATCCTCAAGGACGTCCAGCAGGATCCTTACCGTATCCAGTGATGTAAACATGGTAACGCCGTTCATGATGGCGCATCTTCTGATCTCCACACCGTCGTTGTAATGTACGCCGGATAAGATGGCTCTGGTATTGATAATGTAGCTGACATAGCCTGCCCGGATGGAGTTTAAGATCTCGTCGCTTCCTTCGCTGATCTTGCCCCGGATCCTGGTTCGGATGCCATGCTGTTTTAAGTAATTACCGGTACCAACCGTGGCTTCGATGTTAAAGCCCAGCTCATAGAACCTGCGGACAAGAGGAAGTGCCTCTTCCTTATCTTCATCCGCCAGGGTCACCATGACGGTACCGTATTCCTTCATCTTGATGCCGGATGCCTGCAGAGCTTTGTACAATGCTCTCTTCAAGCTCTTATCGTAGCCGATGGCTTCTCCGGTGGATTTCATTTCCGGAGACAGATAAGCATCCATGCCGTTTAACTTTTCAAAAGAGAAAGCAGGTGCTTTAACGTACCAGAAATCTTTTTCCGGCAGTACCGTATCCGCCAGTCCCTGCTCCTTCAGGCTCTTACCCAGCATGACTCTCGTTGCGATATCAACAAGAGAGACTCCCGTGGACTTGGATAAGAAGGGTACGCTTCGGGATGCTCTGGGGTTTACTTCGATGATGGACACGTTGTCTTCTCTGTCCACGATGAACTGGATGTTGTAAAGGCCCTTGATGCCGATCCCGATGCCCAGGCGCTTGGTGTAATCCCGGATCACATCCTTCACCTCTTCGGAGATGGAGAAAGGGGGATACACGCTGGTACTGTCGCCGGAATGGACGCCGGTACGCTCCACCAGTTCCATGATGCCCGGCAGGAATACATCAGTGCCGTCGCAGACTGCATCCACTTCCACTTCCTTACCGACGATATACCGGTCCACCAGGACAGGACGGTCTTCGTCCACTTCCACGGCGGTTTTCAGATAATGGGTCAGCATCTCTTCGTTTGCCACGATCTCCATGGCCCGTCCCCCAAGGACAAAGGAAGGACGGA
>JAFUUM010000006.1 GCA_017477805.1 Lachnospiraceae bacterium | reverse complement strand
GAAACTGAACCATGCTGCTCGAATAATAATTTTCATCGAAAACCGTCCGATCAAAAAACTCAGGATCCCGATCCAGGAGTTTTTGTTCATCAAATAGCGCTTGGTATTCTACTGCATTATCCGGCAGGATTTTTCGTTCCTCCGGATCCAAAAATACCACTTCCAGATATTCACACTCACCTTCCCGTTGAACGAGTCGAACTTCACCCGCCTGTACATGAAGTGGAATAACAGTCGGTCTGTAATTACCGTCCATATCGTTCACAGACTCGATAAGGATCCAGGGATCAGATGCCGACCTCCGGACAGAGATCTCAGCGCTGCAGTATTCCTGTCGGCCCTGGTAAAAGATCAACTCTCGAAGCTCTTGTCCGCCCTCAAACCGAAACAGGAAAGTGCTCTCCACCCCTGTCTCTTTTTGCAGATTTTCTCCGCTGACCCCGGTAAGAGGTTCCGGCATCAAGGTAAGGCCGGTAGAAGGAGCCACGGTATTTCCCAGACGATAGAAGATCAGGAATGCACTGACTACAGTCAGAGCAAGCATGATCAGAAGATCCTTGAAAGTCAGATGCTTATCTGCATTGGAGGCTGGCCCCATATTGAGTGAAGCATTCTTCTCATCCTTGGCTCCAAAACCTCCAGAACAAGATTTCTCCGAACCGGAAACACTGCCTGCCCCCTCAAGATCTCCCTCCCCGGTATTTGCAAATTTCCATACCGTATATACGACAGAGATCGCCAACGCCGCCCAGGAAAGGATCCATAGAGTAGGCGATGCAATGGTCCCGACTATGGCAGGACGCTCAAAGTACATCCCGCAGAGGATCCCGTAGATCGATAAACTAAGGGCCACATAGCATGGCAGGAAACGCTCCAGCGCAGGCCATACATCCGCCCACAGCGAAGATCTTCCTTCTTCGGGTTCCTCCTCAGCCGTCCGCCGCCGTATCAGTAGCAGCCACATCACCGCCCCCAGATCCGTCAGCAGGCAGACCAACCCAAATCCCCGCCAGAGCCCACTGCTCCCGGAGGTGATCAGTGTCCAGAAGGCCGGATTGGACGCTGCCAGGCACAGAATGCGAATGCCGATGTCGCAGTCCCGCTTCAGGATCTTCCGGTCATATAGGATTGTGCCGGCTGTATACGCAAAGAACAGCCCCGCAAAAATACTGATGTACATTCTCCCCCCGTCGTTCCGGCGCATGCCGGCGACACCGAACGTCCCACGTTCGGACTGAAAGGCTCGCCCTGCGAGCCTACCTCAGCCCCGTCACCTAAACGCGACGTTTCCACCAATTTCCAAATCTCATTCGAAGCAGAAAGATGGATCCCCGGAAGCATAATTCCGCGCACATGCCGAACCAGGCGCCTGCCAGCCCAAAGGTTCCAACCAGCAAGAGGGACAGGGTGATCCTCACGCCCCAAATGCTGATAAAATTCATAACGCTCGGTATTAATGTATCTCCTGCACCTCTCAAAACCCCCGTAACGACGATGGATGCTGCAAACAAAGGCTCTGCAAAGAGTTCGATCCGAAGCACCGATGCGCCCAGGGTCTGCACCGCCGTATCCGGTGTCAGGATGGCAAAGGCATAGGGGCAAAGGAAATACATCACAACTCCCATAAGACCCATCACTACCATGCCAAAGACCACGGTGATCCAGCCAAAGCTCTTGGCCAGCTTGTTCCGCCCTGCTCCCAGGCACTGCCCCACCAGTGTCATGGCCGCTGCCTGCAGACCATAGCCGGGCATGTAGCAGATGCTCTCCACCGTAATGGCAAAGGAGTTTGCTGCCAGAGCCACCTTTCCAAGGGGTGCCACGATACGGGTGGATGCCACCATGGCGCCGCAGATAGCTGCCTGCTCCACCGCGATGGGTACGGAGATCTGCACCGCTTTCTCCATACAGTCTCTGGTAAAGCCGTATTTTTCACCTGCAACCCGCTTTAAGATATCCGTTTTGTAGGATGCCTTTGCAAGAAGCAGTACCGTTGTCACAAATTCAGCAAGTAAGGTTCCAAGGGCCGCACCCGCAACCCCCAGTCCAAGTCCCGGGATCACGACTTTTATCCCTCCCGGCAGGCTCACCGCCCCCGTGGGGAAGATGCAAAGGTAGTTAAAGATCACATCCAAAAGGCACATAAAGGAATTCAGGATCCCCGGGGTCTTCATATCCCCTACTGCCTGCAGTACCGCACTGGCATATCTTCTTAAGGTCAGGATGGGGATGGTCCAGGCCGCGATCATAAAATAGACGGATGCATCCGCCCGGATCCCTTCCTCCGCCCGGAGGATAATGGGAAGCTGGCCGCTGATTGCACTGCCGATCACTGCAAATAAAAGAGCAAACCAGAAAACCGCCCGGACGCCCTGTCTGTACACGCTCCTTGCCCGGTATCCGTCCCCGGCACCCACACCATGGGCCACCTGGACCGAAAATCCATGCAAAAAGGAGGTTGCCACGCCGTTAAAAAGCCAGGTAGTGGAAGCCACCACTCCGATGGCTGCCGCTGCCCCGGCCCCAAGTGCTCCCACCATGGAAGCATCAATGATCTGCATGATGATGGAAGAAAGCTGTGCGATGATGGCCGGAAATGCCAGGCTCCACACCACAGCGGTCTTCTCTGAAAGGGGAAGTTCTCTCTCGTCTCTAAGGATCTGTGTCAAATCTGTTTTCTTCATAAACCTTGTTACTGCGCTTTCCTTCTTTTCCCCTGATACTGTACAAACACACCACTTTATTTTACACTAAAATCCTGTAAAAACCTATCGCAAGCAAAGGAGATGCCCCTCATGAAAAAGATCTTTTTCACGGATCTGGACGGTACCCTTTTAAATAAGCGAAAGATCGTAACTCCCGACACAAAAGCGGCTTTGGATGCCTTCGTATCTGCCGGCGGGTACTTTGTGAGCTGCACGGGCCGCGCCCTGGATTCTGCCCAGATGGTACAAAAAGACCTTGGGCTTTTTTATGAAAATGCTTTTCTGGTGGGCTATAACGGTGCCGAGATCTTCGATTGCAAGAAAAAAGAGGTGGTCCGGAGAACCCCTCTTACCCTGGAACAGACCGAGATCGTCTTCCGCCTTGCCAAAGAGCACGGCGTCCACGTCCATACCTATGAAAATAACGAGATCTTAAGCAGTTTGAACGGAGAATGCATGGATTATTACCGCCGGGTCATCAAATCCCCCCTGCGTCTTGTAAAAGATGTACCCTCCGTCTTAAAGATCCCGCCCTGCAAGTGCATCTCCGTGGAACTCCACGACCACCAAAAGCAGGAAAACTACAGACTTGCCTTAAAAGAAGCCCTTGGAGACTCTGTTGTCACCCTCTATTCCAATCCCTATTATCTGGAGATCTTCTCTCCCGAAGCCGGAAAAGGCTCCGCCGTCACCTGGCTTTGCGACTATTTAAAGATCCCCGTGGAATACTCCATGGCCGCCGGGGATGAAGAAAACGATATTTCCATGATCAAAGCTGCCGGCCTGGGGATCGCCATGCAAATGCCACGGACTCCGTAAAAGCCGCGGCGGATTATATCACTCCCGCCGAGAACGATCATGACGGACTACACGAAATACTGCTCAGGGAAGGCCCCTGAACAGGATTTTTTTCATTTCTTTATTCCTGAGAGTCCAGCACCATACGGTCGCTGATCTCGTTTGCGCCGCCCGCTTCTTCAAACTTCCGAAGCAGATCCGCTACTTTCAGGTTCTTTTTCTCTTCACCGGATACATCAAAGATCTTCCGTCCCTCGCTCATCATGATGAGGCGGTTGCCGTGTACGATGGCATCCTTCATGTTATGGGTGACCATCATGGTGGTGAGTTTGTTCTCAGATACAATGCGGTCCGTAGCTTCCAGCACCTTGGCTGCGGTCCTGGGATCCAGGGCTGCGGTATGCTCATCAAGGAGCAGCAGTTCCGGTCTCTGCATGGTTGCCATCAATAACGTCAGGGCCTGACGCTGACCGCCGGACAACAGTCCTACCTTAGCGGTCATACGGTCTTCCAGACCAAGATCCAGAGTCCGTAACAACTCCCGGTAACGATCGTATTCCTGCTTGGTCACGCCCCAGCGCAAGGTTCTTTTCTTACCTCTTCTGGCTGCCATGGCCAGGTTTTCCACGATCTGCATATCCGCTGCGGTTCCGATCATGGGATCCTGGAACACACGTCCCAGGAAACTTGCGCGCTTGTACTCGCAAAGTCCCGTCACATCCTTACCGCCGATGAGGATACTGCCCTCATCCACAGGCCAGACACCTGCCACCGCATTCATGATGGTGGATTTTCCGGCGCCGTTTCCGCCGATGACGGTACAGAAATCCCCGTCATTTAAGGTCAGGCTCACATGGTCCAGCGCTTTCTTTTCATTGATTGTCCCGGCATTGAAGGTCTTGGAAATGTCTCTGATCTCTAACATGATCCCTCCTCCTTGCCGTCATTTTGTTTTTGTTTTGCAAGCTTTGCGTTTCTTCTGGCAAGAGCTCCGAAGGAGTTTGCACTCTTTCCCTTTAAATAAGGAACTGCCAGGAAGATGGCAACAACGATGGCAGTGAGGAGCTTCATCTCATCCGCAGGGAACTTCAGCCACAGTACCAGTACATAAACCAGATAGTAGATAATGCTTCCGGCCACAACGAAGGACAGGCGGAGCATAAAGTTCATCCTCTTGCCGAAGATGGACATACCGATGACTTCACCGATGATCACGGCAGCAAGTCCGATCACGATGGCGCCGCGGCCCATATTGATGTCCGCAAAGCCCTGATACTGGGACAACATACCGCCGGAAAGAGCAACAAGACCGTTGCTGAGAGCAAGACCTACGACTTTCATCACGTCGGTGTTGATGCCCTGTGCTCTGGTCATCTGAGGGTTGATACCCGTTGCGCGGAGCGCAGAACCATGCTCGGTACCGAGGTACCAGTACATGATCACCACGATGACAGCACAGCAAATGAACAGGATCAGGATGGTTCTCGGCATGTAAATGAAGTTGGATGTGATCCGAAGCTTCATGGTGCCGGCGTTAATGGCCTGATTGGCCTTCCCCAGGATGTTCACCAGGTTTATGGACCACAGTGAGATCTGGGTCAAAATCCCCGCCAGGATGTCCGGTATTCCGAATACCGTATGGAAGATCCCCGTTACCAGTCCGCAGGCAACGCCCGCAAGGAAAGAGAAGAACAGCGCGATCTCCGGATTCCAGCCCTGAAGCAGGAGCATGATACATACGGCGCCGCCGGTGGCGAAGGAACCGTCCACCGTCAGATCCGCAAAGTTCAGCATACGAAATGTGATAAAAACCCCCAGTGCCATGATGCCCCAGATCAGTCCCTGGGCAATACCGCCGGGACAGGATCTGAAAAGCGCTATAGGATTGAGGGATGCCAAGTACATAAGCATAAGTACGACCTCGAGAAATTAATTATGTAAACCAAATCGATCAGTCTTCTACTGCCTTATAACCTTCGGGAACTGTAAAGCCGATGGTGTTGGCATACAGAGGATAGTACTCCTTGGTAGAAGTTGCTGCAGTACCGATTGCCATTTCGGCAGGGTTCTTACCGTTTGTCAGGATCTCTACAGCCATCTCGCCTGCTGCATATCCGATGTCATAGTAGTTGATGGAAAGAGTTGCAAGACCGCCGGCCTTCATCATGTTCTCCTCGCCGCAGATCACAGGCATGCCAGCAGGTCCGGTAACGTTGGAGATCAGGGTCATGTTGGAAGCTGCGGTGTTATCGGTGGGAATGTACATAGCGTCACACTCGGAAACCGCTGCGGTAACGACTGCCTGAAGGTCATTGGAGTCGGAGAAGGTGTATTCTTCAAAGCCTACGCCGTCTTCGGTAAGATACTCTTTGATCTTGCTTGCCTGATAAGCGGAGTTTGCCTCAGCAGAGCAATACAGGATAGCGACCTTCTTTGCATCGGGTACCAGCTCCAGGATCATGTCTTCCTGCTGATCCAGGGGAGCAAGATCGGAAGTACCGGTGACGTTGATGCCGGTGGTGCCGTTCCAGTCATTGATGGCAAGAGCGGTTGCATAGTCGGTAACAGAAGTTCCAACGATGGGAATAGTCGTTGTTGCGGAAACAGCAGCCTGCAGAGCAGGGGTAGCGTTTGCCATGATCAGATCATAATTATTTGCCACAAAACCGTTCACGATAGTGGAGCAGGTAGCGGAATCGCCCTGAGCGTTCTGAACCTCAACCTCAACGGAATCGCCGTAAGCAGCCTTCAGTGCATCAACAAAACCCTGGGTTGCAGCATCCAGAGCATCGTGCTGTACCAGCTGGCAGACACCGACATGATAGGTCTTGCCGGAAGCCGCATTGTCAGCCTTGGACTCCGTTGCAGCGCTGCCACTGTTGCCGGTTGCTGCGGGCTCACCGCATGCCACTGCTGCCATAGCGAGAACGCCGGCCATCAGAATGGATAAAAGTCGTTTCTTCATAATAAACATCCTCCTCAAACTTTACGATTACTAACCGTTTTACTTTACTCCTTTAAACTGTAGAAGTAAAGATGTATACAAGTATATCGTGTATGCCCTTAAAATGCAAGGCATACACGATATATCTTTTCATCATATCAATCCAACTTCAGGATCATCTCCACCACATGGCGGGCGCAGGATAAGAGGTCTTCTCTCGTTACAGCCCCTTTCTCCATGGCAGCCTTCACACGCTCAGGATACCCCATGGCCATCTTCACATCATTTCCCGCAAGGATCTCCTTATAATGCTCTGCCCGGTTCCACCAGTCGGATGTCACGGCGCCCTGATATCCCCATTCCTCTCTGAGGATTCCGGTAAGAAGCTCTCTGGATTCCGACGCTCTCTGGCCATTGATGGCATTGTAAGCAGACATGATGATCCAGGGATCTGCCTCCTTGACGATGATCTCAAAGGGCTTTAAGTAGATCTCCCGAAGAGCTCTCTCCGATACTCTGGAGTCACTGTGCTTCCGGTTTGTTTCCTTATTATTAGCCGCAAAATGCTTGGGGCAGGCTGCGACCTTCAGGGACTGGATACCTTTGACAAGCGCCGCCCCCATCTTACCCGCAAGAAGCGGATCCTCGGAATAATACTCGAAGTTTCGACCGCACAAAGGGCTTCTGTGGATGTTTACCGCAGGGGTCAGCCAGATCTGGAGGTTATTCTCTTTCAGTTCCTCACCTCCGGCACGTCCCACCTCATAAACCAGTTCCTTATTCCAGGTCGCCGCCAGGGTTGTGGCGCAGGGCCAGGCGGTGGTGGGGATTCCGCATTCCTGCCCGAGACGTACGCCCGCAGGGCCGTCGGCGGTGGTGACATTGGGAACGCCGTATTCCGGCGCATTTCCCATACCCCAGGTATTGGAGACCCCGACATTGGGCTGTCCTCCCAGCAGCTCAATGAGGTCCTCATCCGTCATTTGTGCAAGAAATTCGTCAACGGTCAACTTGCCTTCATGGACTTCCATCAGAGGTTTTACCCCCTCCCGATAGGGGTGCATCAACATATAGGAAGCTCTGCCTCTCACCGCAGGCACCATGGCCTCTCCGGAGCCGGGTGTAAGCTTCTCAAAGATACATTCGTTGATATCCTTTTCCGGCCCAAGAGGCAGTTCCTCATAGGTTCCATCCGCTTTCAGACGCTTCTTTAAGGATACGGGTGTCAATTGATGGGACAGTTTCTCTGCCACTTTTGTTTCCGAAAGAACGTAGGTAAAGTCCAGTTCCCGGGCATTTTCCACATCGCCTCCCAGGAAGAACCGGTAGGTTCCCGCTTCCAAGACAAAGCTTGCATCCGCCACCTTTCCAAGATCGTCAAAGGAAGCAAGCATCTGCTTCTCCACGTAGAGTTCCAATGTCTTACTCTCCCCCGGAGCAAGCAGGGGCGTCTTTTCAAAGGCCGCAAGGATCTTCGCCGGCTTCCCAAGGCTGCCCTGGGGCGCGGAAGCATAGATGGCTGCGACTTCCTTTCCCGCTGCGGTTCCCGTATTCTCCACGGAAATGCCAAACCGGAAGCCCTTCTCTTCTTCCACGGCGATGACACATTCCTATTTAAAAGTGGTATAGGAAAGCCCGTACCCGAAGGGATAGACCACCTTCGGCTTCGCGGACTCAAAGGTCTCGAAATACCGGTAGCCCACGAAGATATCTTCCGTATAATCCACGTAGTGAGGGGATTCGTGGAAGTTCTCCGTAGACGGGTAATCTCCAATCTCCCCGGCAAAGGTGTCGGGCAGTTTTCCGCAGGGGTTTTCCCGTCCCGTGAGGATCGCTGCTGCCGCCGTGCCGCCTTCCATACCGCCCTGCCAGCAGATCAGAGCCGCACCGATGGCGCTGTTATCCCGGATCCACTTGGTGTCGACAACACCGCCGATGTTCAGGACTGCGATCACCTTGGAAAAGCGCTCGCATACGGTCTCCACCAGCTTTTCTTCCGTCTCCGTCAGGTAAAAATCCCCCTTGGGGAAGATCTTTCCTGCGGTCTTGGGCATGCTCACCTCATTCCCCCAGGGATTGGGCTCTGCCTCGTATTCCACATCCGACCGGTCCCAGCCCTCACCGGAGAACCGGCTGAAGCACAGGATGGCGGTATCGGAATAAGCCGCTGCCTCCTCCAGAAGAGTCTCGCTGATCTCCGCTTCCGGCATCATCCCGGGAGCCATGCCCTCATCATATCGTGCCTTCACGTAATCCCGGTAAAAGTCGCAGACAGGAGCATACAGTTCCACGCCGCATTCCGAAAGGCCGTCGTATACGGATCTGACGTATTTGGTGTAAACATCGCCGCTTCCGCCGCCGCCCTTTACGTAATCAAAACTGCCTTTTCCCAAAAGTACCGCCTTCTGGCCGGTTTTCAGGGGCAGGATCTTTCCTTCATTTTTCAAAAGCACCATGCCCTCCAGTGCTGCCTGCTTGGAAAGCCCGATGTGTGCCGCACTTGCCGTGACTCTCTGTCCTCCATAGAGAGGCAGCCCCGGCTGGTAATTTGCTCTGGCCCATTTTTTCATGCTGATCTCCTTATAAACGCCTGTTTATGGTATTTTCTTCAGTATCAGTTTATCGGTTTTATGGTAAAATAAGTATGTCGCATTTTTTGTTTTTCGTGTCATTTTTTTGGAGTTTTCATGAGCAAAAAGATTGCTTTATTTATTTCCCATATATACGGCGAATACCAGCGGAACCTGAGCCAGGGCATCGTGGATAAGGCCCTGGAATACGGCTACCAGACGGAAGTTTACACCTCCAATGACGGCGAGGACTTAGGACACCTTACGGAAACGGAGAAATGCATCCTCCGCCTTCCCGTCTACTCCGGCCTTTCCGGCATCATCTACGCCTCCGGCACCTATTCTTCTCCGGTCTTTCGGAGCAGCGTGTGCGAAGCCCTGAAAAACAGCGGTATTCCCGTGATCGAGGTCAATGATACCGATCCCGCCTTTCCGGATGTGACCATGGACAATAACACCATGTTCTCCGTCCTCACCGAGCACTTTATCGGCATGCACGGTGCGAAGCGGATCTGCTATCTGGGATGCAAAAATGAGAAGAGCATTTCCGACCTTCGGCTCCGGATTATCGGAGACACCATGGAGCGAAACGGCCTTGCCTTTGATGAGGCCCTGGATTTCTACGACTGTGACGAGACCCCGGAAGAGTACACAGCAGCCCTCTCCTTCTTTACAAAGGATCCGGAGAAAAAGCCCGATGCCATCCTCTGTTATAACGACCGCCTGGCCTACCGGCTGGTGATCACCGCAGAGAACGCAGGCTTCAAGATCCCCGAGGACTTCGGTGTCTCCGGCTGCGACCATTCCCTGGCAGGCCAGAACATGATCCCGCCCCTCACCACCATTTCCTACCCGGTTTACGACCTGGGGCAGCTGGCGGTGGAGAACCTGTATCAGCTCATCAAGGGCCGTACTCCCGTCAACACCTCGGTCTTTGCCAAGGTGATCTACGGCGGATCCTGCGGTTGCAGTTTCGGCATGGACAAAAAGGTCCATCTCCATTCCTATGCCCTGCAGAACCAGATCGCGGAACTGGAAAAGTCCATCATCACCACCGCCGGCACCGCATCCGCCTTCCACAGCGTGGATGACATCGAGGACAGCCTGGATATCATCGCCGACAGCGTGAAGAACATTCGG
>JAFUUM010000141.1 GCA_017477805.1 Lachnospiraceae bacterium | reverse complement strand
ACAAGGATTAATAAACAAAAGAACAGACCTTGGAAAGGGGTCTCGTTAGTCCTTTTCAAGGTCTGTTACTATTGTTTTATTTTATTCTTTCAGGATAAGACAGTTTACCTCTTGGAGGATAATCTGCTTCGCCCTATGACACCGGTATTATTCCAGCTCGATGGTGCCGGGGGGCTTGCTGGTGAGGTCGTACATGACGCGGTTGACACCGCGGACTTCGTTGATGATACGGCTCATGACCTTCTGCAGGACTTCGAAAGGAATGTCTGCGGCTTCCGCAGTCATGAAGTCGATGGTACGGACAGCGCGAAGTGCTACGGCGTAGTCGTAAGTACGCTCATCACCCATAACGCCGACGGAACGCATATTGGTCAGTGCAGCGAAGTACTGATCCGGCATCCAGGGCGGATTGCCTTGACCTCCCGCATTCTTTTTCCACTCATCCGCAGCCTTTGCGACCTCTTCCCGGTAGATAAAGTCTGCATCCTGAACGATCTTTACCTTCTCGGCAGTAACTTCGCCGATGATACGGATGCCAAGACCGGGACCGGGGAAAGGCTGACGGAAAACAAGATGATCGGGGATCCCAAGCTCCAGGCCAACCTTCCTTACTTCGTCCTTAAACAGATTCCGAAGGGGTTCGATGATCTCCCGGAAATCCACATGCTCCGGAAGTCCTCCGACATTATGGTGAGACTTGATCACTGCGGACTCACCGCCAAGACCGGACTCCACAACGTCAGGATAGATGGTTCCCTGCACCAGGAAATCCACCTTACCGATCTTCTTTGCTTCTTCTTCAAAAACGCGGATAAACTCTTCGCCGATGATCTTACGCTTCTTCTCCGGCTCGGAAACTCCCGCCAGTTTCTCGTAATAACGCTCCTGGGCATTCACGCGGATGAAGTTCAGGTCGTAGGGGCCTTCCGGTCCGAATACGGCTTCCACCTCGTCTCCTTCGTTTTTCCGAAGAAGACCGTGATCCACGAAGACACAGGTCAGCTGTTTTCCAATAGCTTTGGATAAGAGTACTGCAGCCACGGAAGAATCCACACCGCCGGAAAGGGCACACAGCACCTTACCGTCGCCCACCTTCTCGCGGATGGCTTTCACGTTTTCTTCTACAAATGCATCCATTCTCCAGCTTCCGCTGCAGCCACAGATGTTTCGTACAAAGTTGTACAACATCTTCGTGCCTTCCGGTGTATGGAGAACTTCCGGATGGAACTGGATGCCGTAAAGTCCTGCCGCCTCATTCTCCACAGCGGCTGCGGGACAGTTTTCCGTGGTAGCGATGGCTTTAAAGCCCGGTGCCAGCGCGGAAATATAATCAAAGTGGCTCATCCAGCATGAGGTATTCTCGGGAACCCCCGCGAATAATCTCGCCGAATTATCCACCTTCAATTCCGTTTTTCCGTATTCCCTGTTCTGAGCCCGCTTTACTTCGCCTCCCAGCACATGCTGCATCAGCTGCGCGCCGTAGCAAAGACCAAGCACCGGTACTCCCATGGAAAACAGTTCGGGAGAACAGCTTGCAGCGCCCTCCTCATAACAACTGGAAGGGCCTCCGGTAAGGATGATCCCCTTGGGATGCATATCCCTTATCTTTTGCAGATCGGTCTTATATGAATAGATCTCGCAGTATACGTTACATTCTCTGACTCTTCTGGCCACCAGCTGATTGTACTGTCCGCCGAAATCGATGACGATGACTGTTTCCTGCTGCATTCTTAACTCCTCTCCGTAAATCGTTTTCTAAGATAGATCTTTGCCAGTTTTCCCGGCATGATGAAATGAAGCGCCAGCGCGATAGCCGTCAGCCACAGAGGGATCAGACCCGCCACGGCACTGACCATGACGCCGATCATGTTTTTGTCCAAAGAAAAGCGGACAAAGAGTGCTACCGCCAGGCAAAGGGCCAGCACATAAAAGCTGATGCGGATCGCTGCCATCCCCGTGGGAATGGACCAGGTCCGCTTTGCCGTGACTGCATTCTCCTCCGCACCAAGTTCCAAAAGATAGTAGTTCTTTCCGTTCTCAATGCGAAGATGGTAAGTCTCTAATTGCCTGATGACTTTCACTTCGTTTCCGGCATCCGTTTCTTCCAGTTCCCGGAATCTGTCTTCGATCTGCGCTTTTGTCAGCGCGGTTTCCATTCTGATCATTTTTCCCGATGACTCTTATTCATGGTTTCTTTATCCAGCAGATAATAGGTGTAAACAATGTCACCCTTTGCACCGCCGTCGGGATGAGGATCATCCCAGGCCACATCCAGGTAATACCACTTACCCTCGATCTTTACCTGGTTCCAGGCATGATTGCTCCAGCCGGTATTGTAATAGGCTT
>JAFUUM010000140.1 GCA_017477805.1 Lachnospiraceae bacterium | reverse complement strand
TCCTCAGAAGATGATCCGGAAACTGGCACGATCTCCAGCCGGATCAGTTCTCCCGGATTAAAGATCCGAATGGGAATGGTGTGCATGCCAAGTCCCCGGCCAAGGATCATCTTATGGCCGAATTCTTCGAATAAACCCGCATCATAATGAGGGAAGATCCGAAGGGAAGGTGCGATCACACCGCCCAGGAACGGAAGCCTTACAACGCCGCCGTGAACATGGCCGCTGAGCACCAGATCCGGGTCCCAGGCCGCATACTCTTCGAAATACTCCGGATTATGGGCAAGAAGAATGGAAAAGGCGGACTTATCACGCTCTCCCAGCACTTCTTTCATATATCCCTCACGAAATCTTCTTTCCCGGAACTTCTTATAATACTCCAGATCCATGGAAAAACCGGTAACAATGATCTCCCCATCCTCTGTCCGTACGGTATCATTCAGCAGGTACGTGATCTTTTGCGCCTGCTCTCCCGCTCCTTTTTCGGAATTACCGGAAACGCCAAGCTCCTTTGCAAAGGAAGAATACAGTCCACGGTAATAATCCTCATGTTCCCGGGATCTCTGCTCATGGTTTCCTTCCGCGAAATAAAGGGGATATCTGGCCGCAAGGGCTTTTAACAGCTTCACACTGTGCCCAAAACCCGTCGGCTTTTTGGAAAAACGTCGTTTTCCGGCATTGATCACATCTCCGCCGACTAAAACCGCTTCGGGCCCGATGGTGTTGACGGCATTCAAAAGCCGTTCGTTGTCCTCTCCGTAGGCATGGTTATGAAGGTCCGTCAGAAACACCAGTGTGTGTTCCCGGCTGACCTTGTCGGTTTCGATCCGGTATGAGGTTACTTCAAAACGGTTTCCGTCATAGGCTGCCACCCACAAAAAGAACAAGATCAGCAGGACGAGGACCGTAAACAGGATCCCTGACCACATAAAATATCCCTTATCTCAAAAAATCCCCGGAAAACTTCCGGGGATTTCTGAACCATTAGTTGTTGTATTTACGCTTTCTGGCTGCTTCGGACTTTTTCTTACGTCTTACGCTGGGCTTCTCATAGTGCTCTCTCTTACGGATCTCCTGCTGGATACCCGCCTTAGCGCAACTTCTTTTAAAGCGGCGTAATGCGCTGTCCAAAGACTCGTTTTCTTTTACGATAACGTTAGACATTTACTTTCCTGACCTCCCTTCAGTCCCTTCTAGTTTATGACTGAACCGGGTTATTCGTACTTACATACAAAGGTATTATATTCACATTTGTATGTTTCGTCAATCACTTTTTTTATTTGATCATTTCACCAAGGACTTTGGAAGCTTCGGAAATAGCCTGATCAATGCCTGCAGGGTTCTTACCGCCGGCCTGTGCCATGCCCGGTCTTCCGCCGCCACCGCCGCCAACAAGGGCTGCGATGCCTTTGATGAGGTTACCTGCGTGAGCGCCTTTGACAACTGCATCATCGGTAGCAAAGGCAACCATGTTTACCTTACCGTCCAGGTCAGACAGCAGAAGGACAACGCCTTCGCCAAGTTTTGCTTTCAGCTGATCGCCTAAGTCTCTTAAGCCGTTCATGTCAACGCCGGAAACCTTGGTTGCCAGGAGCTTAACGCCCTTAACGTCTACGGCAGCATCTGCAGCACCGGAGATCTGCTCCTTTGCCGCCTTGCTCTTCATGGCCTCGTTCTCTTTCTTCAGGGCCTTCATCTCATCCAGCAGTTTTGCGATATGATCGTTCACTTCTGCAGGAGAAGCCTTTAACAGTTTTGCGGCATCCGCAAGTCTGCTCTCGGTCTCAACGTAATATGCTCTTGCATTGTCACCGGTAAGGGCTTCAATACGGCGAACGCCTGCGGCAACACCGCTCTCGTTTGCGATCTTGAACACGCCGATGCGGGAAGTGGTCTTTACATGAGTACCGCCGCAAAGCTCAACGGACCAGCCGCCCATGTTGACAACGCGGACGGTGTCACCATACTTCTCTCCAAAGAGGGCCATAGCGCCGGTCTTCTTTGCTTCTTCGATGGACATGACGTTGGTCACAACGGGAAGATCAGCAGAGATCTGCTCATTTACTCTGTCTTCCACAGCTTTGATCTCTTCTGCGGTCATTGCACGGCCGAAGCTGAAATCGAAACGGGTACGCTCGGTATCCTGATAAGAACCCTTCTGCGCTACGCCGTCTCCAAGAACTTCCTGAAGTGCCTTCTGCAGAAGGTGGGTTGCGGAATGGTTACGGCAAGTTGCAAAACGCTTTCCTTCATCAACCTTCAGGGTCACGGTATCGCCCTTCTTCAGGGTACCCTTTACAACATGCCCAACATGGCCGATGCGTCCGCCGGGGATCTTCACGGTCTCTTCCACTTCAAATACGGTCTCACCGCAAGTGATCACACCGGTATCACCAACCTGACCACCCATGGTGGCATAGAAAGGGGTCTTTCCGGTGATGATGGTTCCGGCCGCTCCGCAGGTGAGCTCGTCGACAAGAGCTTCTTCTCCAGCCAGCACCAGTACGGTGCTCTCTGCGCACAGTTCGTCATAGCCGACGAATTCGCTGACGATCTTTGCATCCAGATCGTTATAGATCGCATCATTTCCAAGTTTAGCGGAGAAATTAGCGTTTTCCTTAGCCAGTTTTCTCTGCTCTTCGGATGCTGCCTTAAAGCCTTCTTCGTCTACGGTCAGTCCCTGCTCGTCTGCCAGCTCAATAGTAAGCTCCAGAGGGAAACCGAAGGTATCATAGAGATAGAAAGCACTCTTTCCATCCAGAACTTTAGCGTTTTCAGCCTTCTTCTGCTCCAGGATCTTGGTGAATTCCTTCATGCCGTTTTCCAGAGTGGACTCAAATCTGGAGATTTCTTTCTCCAGTTCACCCAGGATAAATGCACGGTTCTGATCCAGCAGAGGATAGCCTTCCTTATAAGTCTCGATGAAGATCTCTGCAACATGAAGGATGTTCTCCTTCTTCAGTTCCAGGATACGTCCGTGACGGACTGCACGACGGATCAGTCTTCTCAGCACATAGCCTGCACCGCTGTTTGCGGGAAGCAGTTTTGCAGCATCGCCGATGAGCATCACGGAAGTACGGATGTGGTCAGCGATGATACGCATGGAACGGGTCTTTACGGGATCCGCATTATAAGTCTCCTTGGAGATCTCTTCAATGTAATGAACAGCGGGTGCAAATACATCCGTCTGATAAACGTCCTTGGTACCGTTCAGGAAAGCCAGGATACGCTCAAAGCCCCATCCGGTATCAACGTTCTTCTGTTTCAAAGGAGTCAGATGACCGTCTTTATGCTTTTCATACTGCATAAATACGTCATTACCGATCTCAGTATATTTGCCGCAATCACAGCCGGGGCGGCAGTTAGGGCCGCAGGCGGGAACATCTGCGATGTAGAACATCTCGGAGTCGGGACCGCAGGGACCGTACTCAAGGCCCCACCAGTTATCCTCTTTGGGCAGGAAGAAGACATTCTCCTTCTTGATGCCGGATTCTATACGGTACTGAGCGCCTTCCTCATCACGGGGAGCGTTCTCGTCCCCTGCAAATACGGTGGCTGCAATGTGGTCACGGTCAAAGCCCATAACCTCGGTAAGCAGCTCATAGCTCCATTTGCAGCGATCCTTTTTGAAGTAATCTCCAAGACTCCAGCTTCCCATCATCTCGAAGAAGGAAAGGTGACTGAGATCGCCGATGTTGTCCAGGTCGTTGGTACGTACGCAACCCTGGATATTGCAGAGTCTGGTACCCATGGGGTTCTTTTGGCCAAGCAGATAAGGCATAAGGGGCTGCATGCCCGCAACGTTAAACATGGCTCCGGTGGAACCGTCGGAAACAAGGCTGACAGCACCCACATCCACATGTCCGCGATCCTTATAGAACTGGATCCAAGCTTTTCTGAGTTCGTTAGAAGTAAATTGTTTCATGGTATCTGTTTCGTCTCCATTCAAAAATTCAGTGTTTCAATGATCAAAATGTGAATTTATCTGCGAAGTAAGCATCCAGCTCGTCAATGGCCACACGCTCCTGCTCCATGGAGTCACGGAAACGTACCGTTACCTTGTGATCTTCTTCGGAATCAAAGTCGTAAGTGATGCAGAAAGGAGTACCGATCTCATCCTGTCTGCGATATCTCTTACCGATGTTACCTCTATCATCGAATTCGCAGTTGTACTTCTTGGACAGCTGGGCAAAGATCTTCTCTGCACCCTCGTTGAGCTTCTTGGACAGAGGCAGCACGCCGATCTTCACGGGTGCGATGGCGGGATGGAAATGCATTACGGTTCTGACATCTCCGCCCTCTAACTCCTCTTCGTCATAAGCTGCACACAGGAAAGCAAGAACAACACGGTCAGCACCCAGAGAAGGCTCGATAACATAAGGAATATATTTTTCGTTGGTCTCGTCATCAAAGTAGGTGAGATCCTGACCGGAAGTCTCCTGATGTCTGCCAAGGTCATAGTCGGTTCTGTCGGCAATCCCCCATAGCTCGCCCCAGCCGATGGAAGGGAACAGATACTCGATATCCGTAGTACCCTTGGAATAGAAAGCAAGTTCTGCGGGATCATGGTCACGAAGACGCATCTCATCTTCCTTGATGCCAAGGCTCATAAGCCAGTCTCTGCAGAAACCTCTCCAGTACTGGAACCACTCAAGATCCGTGCCGGGTTTGCAGAAGAACTCCAGCTCCATCTGCTCGAACTCTCTGGTACGGAAGGTGAAGTTACCGGGAGTGATCTCGTTACGGAAGGACTTACCGATCTGACCGACACCGAACGGGATGCGCGGGCGGACGTTATCGACAATGTTCTTGAAGTCAACGAAGATACCCTGGGCCGTTTCCGGACGGAGGTACACCTTGTTGCCTTCGCCTTCGATGACGCCGATTTCGGTCTGGAACATCAGGTTGAAAGCGCGGGGCTTGGTCCAGTCGGTCTTGCCGCAGGTCGGGCATTCAATCTTGTTGTCCATCATCATCTGGTGGACTTCGTCAAAGTTCTTGCCGGCGCAGCAGCCTTCGCCGAGCTTGTCTTCCAAACGTTGGTCGGCACGGAAACGTTCGTGGCAAGCGAGGCAGTCGACCAGCGGGTCAGAGAAGTTGCCCACATGGCCAGAGGCCTTCCAAACGCGGGGGTTCAAAAGAATAGAGCTGTCGAGACCGAGCACGTCCTGGCGGCTCGTAACGAACTTCTTCCACCAGAGGTTCTTGATGTTGCGCTTCAGTTCCACGCCATACGGACCGTAGTCCCAAGTGTTGGCGAGGCCGTCGTAAATTTCGGAGCCGGGGAAAATGAAACCGCGGCGCTTGCAGAGGGAGATGATGTCCTTGAGGGCATCCTGAACTTTCTTTGCCATTTTATAATCCTTTATCGGCTAAATCAAGCCGGACTAGGAACCTACCTGGATGA
>JAFUUM010000005.1 GCA_017477805.1 Lachnospiraceae bacterium | reverse complement strand
TGAGTCCAGCGTTGTCGGCGGTGCTATTCCCAAGGAATACATCCCCGCAGTCGGCGAGGGTATCGAAGAAGCTGCAAAAGCTGGTATCCTTGGCGGTTTCCCTGTACTGGGTGTACACGCTAACGTATACGACGGTTCTTACCATGAGGTTGACTCCTCTGAAATGGCATTCCACATTGCAGGTTCCATGTGCTTCAAGGAAGCTATGAAGAAGGCAGGCCCCGTACTTCTTGAGCCTATCATGAAGGTTGAGGTTACCATGCCTGAGGAATACATGGGAGATGTTATCGGCGATATCAACTCTCGTCGTGGTCGTATCGAAGGTATGGAAGACATCGGCGGCGGTAAGATGGTTAAGGGTTATGTTCCCCTTGCTGAGATGTTCGGTTATTCCACCGACCTTCGTTCCAGAACTCAGGGTAGAGGTAACTACTCCATGTTCTTCGAAAAGTACGAGCCCGTACCCAAGAACATCCAGGAGAAAGTGCTCTCCGACAAGTCCAAATAAGGACAAAACATTCTTGAAATAGTCAGTTTTTCTGTTATAATCAGAAATAGCTGATTTTTGAACAAATTTGTTTACAATATTAAGGAGGATTTTTAGAAATGGCTAAAGCACATTTTGACAGAACCAAACCCCATTGTAACATCGGTACCATCGGCCACGTTGACCATGGGAAAACTACTCTGACCGCTGCTATCACCAAGGTACTGGCTGCAAGAGTAGAAGGTAATGCTGCTACTGACTTCGAGAACATCGATAAGGCTCCCGAAGAAAGAGAAAGAGGTATCACCATCTCTACCGCACACGTTGAGTATCAGACCGAGAAGAGACACTATGCTCACGTTGACTGCCCCGGACATGCTGACTATGTAAAGAACATGATCACCGGTGCTGCTCAGATGGATGGCGCTATCCTCGTAGTTGCTGCTACCGATGGTGTTATGGCTCAGACCAAAGAGCACATCCTGCTTTCTCGTCAGGTAGGTGTTCCTTACATCGTAGTATTCCTGAACAAGTGCGATATGGTTGACGATCCCGAGCTGATCGAGCTGGTTGAGATGGAAGTTACCGAGCAGCTTGAAGAGTACGGTTTCAATGATTGCCCTATCATTAAGGGTTCCGCTCTGAAGGCTCTTGAAGATCCCAACGGTGAGTGGGGCGACAAGATCATGGAGCTGATGAACACTGTTGACTCCTACATCCCCGATCCTCAGCGTGATACCGACAAGCCTTTCCTGATGCCTGTCGAGGACGTATTCACCATTTCCGGTCGTGGTACCGTTGCTACCGGTAGAGTAGAGCGTGGTACTCTGCACATCCAGGATGAAATTGAGATCGTTGGTATCAAAGAAGAGACCATGAAGTCCGTTGTTACCGGTATCGAAATGTTCCGTAAGACTCTGGACGAGGCTCAGGCTGGTGATAACATCTGCGCACTGCTTCGTGGTGTTGACCGTACTGACATCGAAAGAGGTCAGGTTGTTGCTAAACCCGGCACTGTTACCTGCCCCAAGAAGTTTACCGCTCAGGTATACGTTCTGACCAAATATGAAGGTGGACGTCACACTCCTGTCTTCAACAACTATCGTCCTCAGTTCTACTTCAGAACAACCGACGTTACCGGCGTTTGCAACCTGCCCGCTGGTACCGAGATGTGCATGCCTGGTGATAACATCGAGATGACCATCGAACTGATCCACCCCCTCGCTATGGAGCAGGGTCTTACCTTGGCTATTCGTGAAGGTGGTAGAACCGTTGGTTCCGGCCGTGTAGCTACCATCATCGAGTGATAAATACACAATAACTCTAAAGTCCTCCGGTTTTACCGGAGGACTTTTTTGACCTCAAGCCCCTCTTCGTGCTACACTATCGTAGCAACTCGAAACGAAGAAGTATTTATATAGAAAGAAGGCTACAAATGTACTTAGCAGATTCATGGAAAGATTATGAAGTGATAGATGCCTCCGACGGAGAGAAACTGGAACGCTGGGGATCTTATCTCCTGGTGCGTCCCGATCCTCAGGTGATCTGGAGTACTCCCAAGGAACATAAAGGATGGAAGAAGCCCAATGCTCATTATCATCGTTCTGCAAAGGGCGGCGGCGAATGGGAATTCTTTGACCTTCCCGAAGAGTGGAGCATCCATTACGGATCCGACAGAACTTTCCATTTAAAACCCTTCAGCTTTAAACATACCGGACTGTTTCCGGAACAGGCAGCCAACTGGGATTGGTTTTCTTCTATTATAAAAGAAGAAAGTGCAAAGAGACCGGTAAAGGTATTGAACCTCTTTGCCTACACCGGCGGTGCCACGGTTTCCGCAGCAGCGGCCGGCGCAGCAGTCACTCATGTGGATGCCTCCAAAGGTATGGTGACCTGGGCCAAGGAAAACGCAGCAGCCTCCGGTCTTGCCGATGCCCCCATCCGCTGGCTGGTGGATGACTGCCAGAAGTTTGCAGAGCGGGAGATCAGAAGAGGCAATAAGTACGATGCCATCATCCTCGATCCCCCGTCCTACGGAAGAGGCCCCAAGGGTGAGATCTGGAAGATCGAAGAAAGCATTTATCCTTTCCTCCAGACTCTCAGCACTCTGTT
>JAFUUM010000139.1 GCA_017477805.1 Lachnospiraceae bacterium | reverse complement strand
GAGCGTTGTTTTGACCTTTGTCTTTGCCGTCATCGTCAACGGTGCCATGTTCTACCGCCTGAAAAAGGTGGATATGGTGGAGTCGTTAAAGAGCGCAGAGTGATCTGTGGGCAACCGGCTCTCAAAATGTGGATAACTCGGAAAAAGGAGGACATCTTTGTGGATGCCCTCCTTTTGGTTTACATAATTTTGATAACCGGATCGGTCACTCTGCAGAATCCGGTTTTGCGGGAGGAGTGGAACCGTCACCGCCGGGACCACCTGCTCCGCCCTCGGGGCCGCCTTCACCGTTCATGTCCGGAGGAGTGGAACCGTCACCGCCGGGGCCGCCTGCTCCGCCCTCGGGCCCACCTTCACCGGGCTTTCCGTCGGGCATGCCGTCGGGGCGCTCGCCGCCCATGCCGCCGTTCCCACCGGGCATTGTGATCTCCAGGGCTTCTCCTTCGGAGCGTGTGCCTTCTTCATAGACGGTGCCGTTGACGTACAGGGTATGACCGTTTAGGTCAATGCTGTCGGCATCGCAGGTCAGAGAGGTGATGTAACTGTCTCCCTCAAGGATCCAGGTGGCATTTTCCGCAATTTCAACATAAACCTCCCCTTCCTCACCATCGGGATTGATGGCTCCGGAGTAGACGCTGCTCCCCTGGAGATAGAGGTTTAACTTGGAGATCTCATCCACCAGCATGTCACCATCCAGGATCTGATCATAGCAGTAGAGGTTGACCTGACCGCCGTTACTGCCATCGCTTCCCCAGCCGGCTGCAGAAGCCCGCAGGAAGACGTCATCGCCTTCGTTTGTGATGGAAACGTCTTCCAGTGTGATGTCCGTGGCGGTATTTGTCACAAAGAAGATCTCGCCGTTTTTGTTAAGGAGAGAACCACCTCTCATGGTGAAGGAGGATAAGCCCTCGTCGGCATCACCGGACATGGACTGGTAGATCATCACTGCCTGATAGAAATCGGAATGATCGCTGTTTTTGGTATTATTATCCGCAGTGAGGTCCACATTATTTAAAGTCACGGAGTTGTTTCCTTCCACCACAACGCCCTGGGAGGAGGTAGAGGTTAAGGTTGCATCACTTACCGTGATATCTGCGGTGGAATAGATGGCGGGGGAACCCTTTCCGGAAGTGGTATAGGAACCGCCCATTACGGTAACAACGCCGCCGCCCCTGTCGGAGCGGATGGCAGCGGAGGAATTTCCGCTGGTGACGATGGTGAGATTTTCCGCATTCATGGTACCGCCGCCGGTGGTCATGATACCACCGGAGCAGTTACCGCTTGTTTCTATATAGGAATCGGAGATGTTGACGGTGGTACCTTCCCCGTAACTGAACACTCCGTTGGCATGGGTACCGGCGGTCTCAACGAGAAGTCCCGAGAGATTTAAGGTTCCGCCGTTTGTGGCAAATACCGCGGCATTTTCTCCGTAAAAGTCTGCTTCATCGCCGTCGGCTTCGCCGGTCTTTATGACTTGTACATTGTTGTAAGTTTTCTCTTCGCCGTCAGCCAGGATGGCGTGGCCGCCGTCCTCGGAGTTCTCGATGGTCTCGTTGATCACAAGGTCTTCCTTGGATAAGACCGCTGATGCCGGAGCAGCCTCGGCCCGGGTGGCGTCGGCAGCGTCTGCCGATGCAGTGCCCCCGGAGTTGTCCGATGTTTCCTCCTGTAATGAGGAGATGGTGTTCGTATTTGCTGCGGATGCGGTATCTGCAGCTCCGCAGGCTGTTATCATCATGGCGCAGGAAAGGGTTCCTGCGAGGATCGCGCTGTATTTTTTGTTTTTCATTGTGGTGTGCTCCTTTCTTTGATGATCCCACTTTATCCCCTGAACCTTAAACGAACCTAAAGCGAGAAAAATGCATTCTTTTTTTCCTTTTCACTCCCTGTTTTTTTATGTAAAATAGTATCAATGTGTTTGGGGACAGAGGTTACGGACTATGAAGAAAACAGGATCGTCTTACAAGAAAAAAGACATTCAGGCTCGGTTTGAGGAGATCGAGGCGAACGTCCGGGAGGATGTGCCCGGAGCAAGAAAAGAATTAAGAGAACTAATGGCGGAAGGCCGTCGTACAAGGAATGTTTATGTGATCGGTGCAGCAAACTTTTTTCTGGGCCTGATCAACTTCCGGCTGGGACTTCGTTCGGAGATGCTCAGCTACGCACTGAAGGCTTCCGCTATTTTTCGTGAGACCGATGATCACGAGATGATCGCCCGCAGTGCCAACCTGCTGGGGATTGCTTATTCCGCCATGGAAGAGTACGCATTGGCCGTCAGTTCCTATAAGTTGGCGTATCAGACCATTACCAAGCACCCCAAAGGCAGCATGAAGAAGTCCACGCTGAACTGCAACATGGCGGAAAGTTACTTCAATCTCGGGGATACGGAGAAGGCCATCAGCCTGGCGAAAAAATGCCTCTTTGATGCATTCAAAAAAGATCCCGACAATCATACCCTGGTTGCCATCGTAGGCATCAACCTGGCGGAGTATTACGAGACCGCCGGGGATTACGAAAAGGCAGAGGAGATCGTGGAACTCTCCAAGCCCTCCATCAAGGAATTGGAGAGCGAGATCGATGATCTTGCCCTGGCTTGCAGACAGGCCAGCATCGCTTATTCCAAAGGAGATATTGAAAACGGAAACCGCTTTGCGGACGTGGTCATTGAGATCACCGGACGGGGCGTGGATACTTACGAACTCCACAGGGATTACGAAAGGATCGCAAGAGCCCAGATCAAGGCCGGAGATTACGACCGGGCGGATAAACTTGCAACGCTCCTCTGGGACTATGCAAAAAAGACGGATATGACCATTGATAAGATCACGGCCTACCGTCTGCAGGCAGAGTACTTTGATGCCACCCACAATGCGCCCCAGGCGCTGCGGATCTACAGAAGATTAAATGAATTATACGAGCGCCGCACACTGGAGATGAAGGAAGCCCAGCTGAGCGTGGAAAAGCAGACGGAAGCCATGAACCGGGAAGTCCAGCGCATCCGCCGTCAGGTCAAAGAACAGGAAAAACTCATCGAGCGGGAGCCTTTGACGAAGCTCCTGAACCGGAATGCCCTTCCCCGGGTCATGGGCGAGTTCATGGAGACAGCCACGGAGAAGCACAAAAAGATCGGTGCCATCTTTATCGATATCGATTATTTCAAGGAATTCAACGACACCTACGGCCACACCAAAGGGGATGCCGTGATCCGCACCGTATCCAAGCTCTGCTTAAAAGAAGAGTGCGCCCGGATCAAATTTGCCCGCTACGGCGGCGATGAAATTTTCGGAGTGATCCTCGGACATACGGACGAGCAGATCGCCGAACTTGCAAAGCGGATCTATGCCGGCGTGAAAAAGGCAAAGATCACTCATGCACAAAATCCCGCAACGGGACATGTGACACTTTCCATCGGTCTTGTGAACATCAAAATGACCAATGAGATCAATACGTTGCTTGATATCGTAAACTATGCGGACAAAGCGCTGTACCATGCCAAGAACAACGGCAGGAACTGCATCTACGCAAGTAACCTTCCGGTGGAGGAAACGGAAGATTACGAGCCTTATGTCCGGATCTCCGAGTAAACAGTAGTATTTGGTTTGTGTTTTCGTGTAGGGAGGAAAAGAATATGAAAGACACCAGGTGGACACGGGCCGGGATCCCGGCGTTATTGATCCATTGTTCCATTGGTACGGTGTACTGTTTCAGTACTTTTAAGGAGTCCATCGCCGCCACCATCGAAATGGACGCTTTTTCCGTTGGATGGGCCTTTAGTCTGGCCATATTCTTTTTGGGAATGTCCGCAGCCTTTGCGGGCAAGATCGTGGAGCAGAACATCCACAAATCCTCCCTCATCTCTGCCATCTGCTTTTCCGTCGGTATGGTGGGAACGGGCCTGACCCTGAGTTTTGTAAAGGGGATCCCCGCACTGATGTTGCTGTACCTGTTTTACGGCTGCATCATGGGCATCGGCCTGGGGGTCGGCTATCTGACTCCCGTGAAAACGCTGATGCTGTGGTTTTCGGACAACAAAGGTCTGGCAACCGGTATCTCCATCATGGGCTTTGGCCTGGCAAAAGCCATCGCCACCCCCATCATGGAAGCACTTCAGAATTCTTTTGGCATTTCCGCCATGTTCCTGATCCTGGGCGTAAGCTATTTCTGCTTTATGTTCCTGGGCCATATCATGCTGAAAAAGCCTGCGGGCCATGTGGAGACGGCACCGGAAAAGAGCACCTTCCGGGCTTCCGCCATGCTGAAAAACAGGCAGTTCATCGGCATCTGGCTGATCTTCTACATCAATATCCACTGCGGACTCATGTTGATCCCCTATGAAAAACAGCTTTTGAAAAATACCTTTGCGGAATCGGCGGCGCTTCTTCTGATCATCAGTATCGTGCCCTCTGTGACGGCAGTTTGTAACGCCCTTGGCCGCATCGGTTATTCCACCTTGTCGGATCATATGAAAGACCGGGCAACGATTTATGAGATCATCTTTATTTCCTGCGTGGCCATCTGCGGCCTGTACCTCATCGGTCTGCCGGCGGCTCTGGCCATCGTCCTTTTGATGATCATCAACCTCGGCTACGGCGGCGGTTTTTCCACCCTGCCGGCCCTTTTGGAGTCCCGGTTCGGCATGGAGAACGTATCAAAGATCCACGGCCTTGCCCTGTCCGCCTGGGCGGTTGCGGGTATCACCGGCAATAACCTCTCCGAGCTGATCCTTACGGGAACAAAGTCTTCCTACTTCGGCGTCATCGGCGTTGCCACAGCCCTTTACGCCGTGGCTCTTGTGATCTGCATCCTGACGGTAAAGAAAAAAGCAGAGGCTTAAGCCAGAACAAAAAACGGGCAAATCATCCGGGAAGCCCTGGTAAAGCGTTATCCCCGTGACAGCTTTATGCTGGCAACAAAGCTTCCCGCATGGGAGATCAAGCAGGAAAGCGATATCGAAAGGATCTTCAACGAGCAGTGTGACAGAGCCGGCGTGGATTTTTTCGATTTTTACCTGCTCCATTCCATTGAAGATGGAAATAACTACGACACCTATGTGAAATATGACTGTTTCCGTTGGGGTGTGGAGAAGAAAAAAGAAGGAAAGATCAAGCATTTCGGCTTTTCTTTCCATGGAAGTCCGGAACTTTTGGAAGAGATCCTGGATGCGCATCCGGAAGTGGAATTTGTGCAGATCCAGTTGAACTACCTGGATCGGACCAATCCCGTGGTCAGATCGGAGATGCTTTATAACATCTTAAGTAAGCGGGGGATCCCCATCATCGTTATGGAGCCTGTTCGCGGCGGTATGCTGGCAAATATGGCACCGGAGATCGAGGCCAAATTTAAGGCAGAAAGACCGAATGATTCCGTGGCATCCTGGGCCCTTCGATTTGTGGCTTCCCTGCCCGGCGTGATGACGGTATTGTCCGGCATGTCCAATGAGGCTCAGATCCTGGATAATATCAAGACCTTTACGGACTTTGAGCCCGTAAGCGATAAGGGAATGGCCATCATCGATGAAGTGACGGCCGAGATCCTGAGCATTCCCCAGATCGGTTGTACGGCATGCAAATACTGCACACCCGGATGTCCCATGCATATCAGCATCCCCGATGTGTTCCGTACCATCAATACCCTTCGCCGTTATCCCGACGACTGGAGATCCAAGAATTTCTACCGCGGCCTCACCGGACGTTCCGGCAAGGCTTCCGACTGTATCGCCTGCGGTCAGTGCGAGGGCGTATGTCCCCAGCATCTGCCCATCATCGACCTCATGAAGGAAGCGGCAGAGATCCTGGACAAATAAGGCTAGCGATAGAGTTTCCGGTAATCCCTGGGGGAGTGGCCGGTGATATCGTGAAAAGCCTTGTTAAAAGCAGTGGTTGACTGAAAACCTGCCTGGAACGCGCATTCCGTAATCGACAGGGTTTCGTCCAAAAGGAGGGAAGCAGCACTTTTTACTCTGATGTTTGCCAGATATGCCGGGAATGAGATGTGCATATACTGTTTGAACAACTTGGAAAAGTAGAAAGTGCTGAGGCCCACCTGTTTCGCTACTTCAGCCTGGGTCAGGTTGTCTGCGGAGTTCTCGACGATAAAGGTGCAGGCGGCGTGGATGTAGCTCCAGCTGCTTCCGCCGGATATGGCCTCCAGGTTATATTCCCGTTTGGTCTCCGCAAGAACGTATTCTCCAACTTTACAAAGGATATCGTAAATACATAACTTACATTTGGTCTCCGAAAGGGGATCGGATGAGTTATGTATTTTTTGTATGTCGAAGATCTTATCCGAAACGAATTTCGAAAGTTCCGGGTTTTTGTCATGACGGATGGCGTGAGCCTCGTACAAAAACCGGGAGATGGAGACAAGGTCCAGATTGTTTTCGATCAGGACTGCGGGGAACTGGATGAAAACTGCCCCGTTTTTGGGAATTTTAACGGTCTCATGGAGCTGCTGGGGCCACACCAGTAAGATGTCTCCCTTGTCCAGCTCGTACGTTTTTTCTCCGACTTTGTAATGACAGCCGTCCTTTAGGACCACCGTAAACTCCCCGGCGTTGTGCCAATGGGGCGGAAAGGTCTCCGGTGTATTATCGTCCGAGGTTACGGAAATGGAGGATGGCGTATTAAATTGTATTTTTTCCGCTGTGATCTTTTCCATAGTTTTATGATAACAAAAAACGGTCAAAACTCAACAAATACATCATTTCTTACGCCTTCTACAGTGCCCTGGATCCGCTCCTTTACCCGTCTTCACATATCATGTATACTGTAAAAACGGTAAAACCGCTGAAAACACTGAAACCGGGCAGGTAAGATCATGAAACTTCTTTTAAGACTCAGCCGGGAGGCCATCCGCTATAAATTCCTGTATGTTATCGACATTTTATCAACATTTATGGTGACGGTGATCAATCTGGCAGCGCCCAAAGTCCTGTCCGCCATGACCGGTATCGTCAGTAACGGCGTTGATCAGGCGGGCATGGAGAGGATCAAGTACCTGACGGTGATCCTGGTCCTTTTGTACCTGTGCAGGATCCTGTTCCGGTTTCTCAGCAATTACCTGGCCCACAAAGCCGCCTGGAACT
>JAFUUM010000138.1 GCA_017477805.1 Lachnospiraceae bacterium | reverse complement strand
TCCGTAGTTTTTATTCTTTCGGGAGATCCAACCTGTCCACGGTAAAGAGGCAAGGGATCACGAGGAAATTCTCGCCTTTTGCCTTCACCCTGTCAAAATGAGACTCCGGATCTACCGCCAGCCACTGTCTGATCACTTCGGACTCCTCATCAGAGCCCTTGATGTTCACGTTGTTTCTGGGTTCTTCATAATAAGAAAAGAGCAGGTTCTCATGCAGGGAGATGAAGGCATACTTATCGCCCTTTAACAGTCCTTCTTCCACGATCATCTGATGGTACCTGACGTAGGAAGGGAGCTTTTCGGGATAAACAAAGGCCACCCGGCCCACTCTTGTTTTGGGAGCAGTGGTGCGCTCCAACTCCCAGGAATCCACATCTTCCCGGGCGGTATGATGATAGTAAACATTGATCATAGGGGCAAAATACCGGTCACCCTTTTCTTCCGGCCAGAGTTTCAGGCAGGAGCGGAGGGGAGCCATCAGTTCCTCCACATCAATGCGGTCGGGAACCGGGATGGAATCCTTTACAATCTCCTCCAGATACAGAAAACCCATGTTTTCATGGCGATAAAAAGATGCATTACAAAGGATCCCTGTTTCCACAAGATGGGAAGCCCAGGATCTGCAGGCGTCTACGGCACATTCCACATCTTTGGGATCCGCCGTTTTATGGAAGGCACATCTGTACTGAGATCGTCTGATCATAGTTTCCTCCTAATGGCCCCGAATCAGGGCTGCCAGCTTTTCCGCTTCTTCATAACTTGAAAGCCCGGTGATCACGCAGTGACCGTCATGGATCGGGGTCTGCACCACCGGTGCCGTTACCAGTTCATCATCCACATAAATATAAAGGGAATCCCGGTTCACCGATGCATCCAGAGTGGCTGCGGCAAATTTGAGGGCCCCGTCCTCAGTGAAGGTCAGGTCCACCACATAATCCGTAGATCCCACAGCGTTGGTGTTCACGGCAACTTTGACATCCTCCAGGTCATGGATATCCAGCAGAACATCCCCGTCGGCGTTTCGGATCTCCATATTGCCGATGGGTTTTGCATTCTCATCCGACAACATCCAGCGGTTTTCTCCCAGATTGTCCAGGATCCTGTCCGTGCGGCGGATCAGGGAAAAGGCGGAATGGGTATGGTGCGGCTCTACATATCCCGGATCCTGGATATTCCCCGTGGATACGGTTATCATGCAGAGCAAAAGCCCTAAAACGATCATTTTCATGTGATTGCCTCCAGATAAAACAGTATCAAGGCGATTGTATCACATTTTTGAAAAAAGATGTTGACAAATACCTTTACGGGGATTATATTGAAATACTTCCTTAACGAAAAGGAAGAAGAACTGAACATTTCGCCTTGTATCCCCCGGAGGCAGCGGTGCCGATCGCCATGGGCAGAGGATACTGTAACTGCTACTACATCACAATCGTTTTAGCTTACACAAAGGAGGCTATCAAAATGGAATATCCTGTTTTGGACGTAAAGGCAGTTGGAGCACGGATCAAAACCCTTCGGAAGGCCCACTCTTTGAAAGTGGAGGATGTGGCCGAGTTCATGGGCTTTGAGTCGGTACAGGCGGTTTACAAGTGGCAAAGAGGCGAAAGCCTTCCCACAGTGGACAATCTGTACGCACTCAGCAGATTGTTTGGTACGTCAGTGGATGCAATATTGTGCGGCAATGAAGAGAAGGACGAGAGTCCTTCTCTTCCTGTTTTCAGGGGATTTTTCTTTGAACTACCGGTTTATTATCAAACTACGCGGCAATTGATACCATTGTCTTAAAGGAGGGGTGGCCGATGAAACAGATTCGTGTGGCAGCCCGGCTTGCCGGGACTTTTTTTATGTGCTGGATCCTGGAAATCCTGATGCTGGTGATTTCTTCCGTGAGGGGGATGATTGACTATCCGGTCCCGGGCAAAC
>JAFUUM010000137.1 GCA_017477805.1 Lachnospiraceae bacterium | reverse complement strand
ATGAGCTTACCGTCCCGGATAAAGAAGATCTGTACCACTGCTTCGTTGTCATCCGTGGAAACGGCGATCACATCCTTATCTTCCCCTTCCGTATCCGTGATCTTCTGCTTCTGAGCCACGGAATGGACATTGTTGTAAAGGTCCCGGATTTTAGCGGCATCCTCAAAGCGAAGTTCCTCGGAAGCCTTTTCCATCTGTGCCTTCAGGGCTTTCAAAATGGGCTGATAATCCCCGTTCAGGAAGTCCAGTGCTCCCTTTACCCGCTCCATATATGCTTCTTCAGAAATATACCCCTGACAGGGGGCTTCACACTGTCCGATGTGATGATTGAGACAGGTTCTTTCCACCCCGATATCCCCCGGCAGATTCCGGTTGCAGGTCCGAAGATGAAACAACTTGTTTAAAAGGTCGATGGTCTCTTTGGTGGCAGCTGCAGAGGTATAGGGTCCGAAGTACCGGCTCTTGTCCTTCTTCATCTCCCTGGAAAAGAGGATCCGGGGAAAGGCCTCGCCCAGAGTGACTTTGATGTAGGGATAGGTCTTATCGTCCTTTAACAGCGTATTGTACTTGGGACTGTGCTCCTTGATGAGATTGTTCTCCAGGACCAGGGCTTCCAGTTCCGAGTCGGTAACGATGTACTCGAAGCGGCTGATCTGCTCCACCATCTTCAGGATCTGGGGACCCCTTCCGCGGATACGACGAAAGTAAGACCGTACCCTGTTGTGCAGGTCTACGGCCTTACCGACGTAGAGAATGGAATCATTCTCATCATGCATGATATAAACTCCCGGTCTGTGAGGGAGGTTTTTCAGTTCTTCCTCAAAATCAAACATGGGATCTAATCGTCTTCCTCGTCATCATCATAGGCAAGAGCTGCGCTTGTGATCTCTTCCTTTTCTTCTGACGCGCTTTCGTTACTAACTTCTTCCGCCTGTACTTCCGGACGGGTTTCTGTTATTGCCGAAGTTTCTTCCGGACGCTGCTCAGGAACATCTTCTGCCGATTGTTGTTTCGGCTGCTCCTCCTGCTGCATGACGGGCTGAGCTTCCTCCCGCGGCAGTTCGGACTGCTGCACGGGCTGCTGGACCTGAGGCTGCTGGATCTGCTGGCCCATAGGCTGTCCGGGCTGCTGATAAGGCGCACCGGAGAACATTCCCGTGGGCATCTGGGGAGGCACATTCCAACCCTGAGGACTTGTGGATCCGGGCTGATATACCCCGCCCTTATAGGGATTTCCGCCGTTTTGAGGACCCGGCATATTGTTCCCCCCACCGGGTCTCCAGTTAGGATCCAGGCCGTACATATCCTGTCTCATGGGGATCTTGTCCCCTTCTTTTACAGGAACGTTCTCGGAAGCCGGGATCACCGGTCTTCTGGAAAGATCATTCTTCAGGATATAGTTTTCCGCAAGGGAAGTCTTTCTTCCGGGATCCTGCTTTTCGCCGGTTGCCTTTTCCTCTTCTTCCGGAGGTTCCGGCAGACCTTTTTCCTGACGGTAGATCTTCATGAACTCCTTGCCGGTAATGGTTTCCTTCTCGATGAGGAAACCTGCCAGTTTATCCATGAGTTCACGATTATCCTTCAGCAGTGTCTTTGCTTCTTTATAGCAATCTTTCAGGATCTTCATGACCTCTTCATCCACATCCGCTGCTGTGGAATCGGCACAGTTCATGGAGGATCTTCCCTCAAGGTACTGGCTCTCAACGGTCTCAAGACCCATGAGTCCGAACTTCTTGGACATACCGTATCTGGTGACCATGGCTCTGGCGATGTTGGTGGCCTTTTCGATATCATTGGCCGCGCCGGTGGTCACGGTATCAAATACGATCTCCTCTGCTGCCCGGCCTCCCAAAAGACCTACCAGCATATCATGGAGTTCCGCTTTGGTATTTAAGAACTTTTCTTCTTCCGGAACCTGCATTACGTACCCAAGGGCACCCATGGTCCTGGGAACGATGGTGATCTTCTGCACAGGTTCAGAATTCTTCTGAAGAGCAGCGATGAGGGCATGACCGGTCTCGTGATAAGACACGATCTTTCTCTCCTGTTTGCTCATGATACGGTCTTTTTTCTCTTTTCCAACAAGAACCTGTTCCACTGCGTCAAACAGATCCTTTTGGTTCACAGCACGTCTGCCGAGTTTAACGGCATTGATGGCCGCCTCGTTGATCATGTTGGCAAGATCGGAACCTACGGCACCGCTGGTGGCAAGGGCGATCTCGTTTAAGTCAACGGAATCATCCATCAGCACATCTTTGGCATGGACTTTCAGGATCTCCACACGCCCCTTTAAGTCAGGCTTATCCACGATGATCCGGCGGTCAAACCGTCCGGGACGGAGCAGGGCCTTATCCAGGATCTCGGGGCGGTTGGTCGCTGCCAGGATGATGATACCCTTCTTGGCATCAAAACCGTCCATTTCCGATAACAACTGGTTCAGGGTCTGTTCCCGCTCATCGTTTCCGCCGCCATATTTGCTGTCGCGGCTCCGGCCGATGGCATCGATCTCATCGATAAAGATGATGCAGGGTGCGTTTTTCTCCGCTTCCTTAAAGAGGTCACGGACACGGGATGCACCCACACCCACGTATAATTCCACAAAGTCGGAACCCGTCATGGAGAAGAAAGGTACATTTGCTTCTCCGGCCACAGCCTTTGCAAGCAGGGTCTTACCGGTTCCCGGAGGGCACACAAGAAGAGCACCTTTCGGGAGTTTTGCACCGATCTGGGTATACCGCTCGGGGTTATGGAGGAAATCCACCACTTCCACAAGGGATTCTTTGGCTTCATCTTCACCGGCAACATCTTTAAAGGTGACACCGGTCTGTTTCTGACCGTATACCTTTGCGTTACTCTTTCCTACATTGAAGAGTCCGCCGCCGGATTTGGACATTCTCCGAAAGATCAGACTTAAAAATCCCCACATCAGCAGGATGGGAAGGATCCAGGTCAGAAGGAGTTCCAGGATGAAACCGGAACTGCTGGGGATATTCCCCTTGATCTCCACGCCGTGGGCGAGGAGCCGCAGCGTCAAGGTCTCATCGTCAATGACTGCTGTATAAAATACGGTTTCCGAAGTATATCCCTGCTGCCCCCTTGCGGAGAAAACAGAGGAGGAAGATCCGGAAAGATCCGGCAATACGCCGATCTCCACGCCGGGTTTTAAGGTGATATTGATCCTGTCGGAAGCAATATCCACACTCTGGACCTTATCCGCATCCACCCAGGTAATGAATTGGGAATAGGTAACCTCTTTCTGACTGGAATTGGATCCAAAGGAGTTGACGAACATGCTGATCATCATCAGCATCAGCACAGCCGCCAGAATATAGGTGATGATATTGACCGGCGGCTTTTTGTTACCGCCGTTTCCGGGGCCTCCCTGACCATTCCCCTGGCCGCCGCCGTTATATCCCCCGCCGTAGCCGCCGTCATCAAAACGGCGGATCAGGTCTTTCATTGATCTCATAACCGTAGTCCTTTCATTTTTGATACAGTTGATACGGATTGCTTCGCCGCTTCGCGGCTCCCGCAATCCTCCGAGCACTCGCATTCCGCAGATTTTCTTTGCAAATCGCTCCTTGCTCGTGTTCGGGCAGGTCTCAAATTCAGGAAGATATCTCTGCAAGCAGGATATCTTCCTGACCTTGATCCCTTATGTATCATCATAGCATAGCGCAAATAAAAATGCGTGAACGTTCTGTGAAACAGACGCTGATCTATGCTGAGGCCAGATCCTCCATCTGGGCCGTGTAAAGTTTGTAATACGCCCCCTTCTTCGCCAGAAGTTCCTCATGGGTTCCCGCTTCCACAATACCGCCGTTGTCAATATACATGATCTTGTCGCAGCCGATGATGGTGGAAAGTCTGTGGGCAATGATAAAACTGGTCCTGCCCTGCAGCATGGCGTTTAAGCCTTTCTGCAACGCTTTTTCCGTCTGCACGTCAATACTGGATGTGGCTTCATCCAAAACCAGGATGGCGGGATCCGATAACAAAGTTCTCGCAAAGGAGATCAGCTGCTTCTGTCCCTGAGACAGGAGGGAACCTCTCTCTTTTACTTCCGTATCGTACCCATTCTTCATCCTCGAGATAAACTCTCCGGCGCAGACCGTATCCGCCGCCCCCCGGATCTCCTCATCCGTAGCATCCAGCTTTCCGTACCGGATATTGTCCGCAATGGTACCGGAGAAGATAAAGCTGTCCTGCAGCATGATACCCATCTGGGATCTTAAGGATTCCAGGGTTACTTTTGAGATATCCTGGCCGTCGATGAGGATCCGTCCGCTGTCTAAGTTGTAAAATCTGGAGATCAGACTGACGATGGTGCTCTTTCCGGCACCTGTAGGACCCACAAGGGCAATGCTTTCTCCGGGATTTACGGTAAAGGACACATCATGAAGGACTTCTTTTCCCTTTTCGTAAGAGAAAGAAACGTGATCAAACACCACCTGTCCGTGGTCTTTGGCGTTACCTTCCCGAAGATCTTTCATGGGAACGGCGTCTTCCGCATCCGTTACGATCACGGGCTCGTCCATGGTCTCAAAGATACGCTCCAGATAAGCGATGTTGTTGATAAAGTTATTAAAGATATTGCCAAGGTTCATGATGGGCTGCCAGAACCGCGCCGCATAACTGGAGATGGCAACAATGGTACCCAGGCTCTCATTTCCCTGGCCGAAGATGATCAGTCCGAACAGGAAGATGGCGGCTCTCACCAGAACAGAGATGGTATCGATGCCGGGCCATACCAGGGTACTGTAGCTGACAGCCTTCATCCAGGCTTTCTGACATCTGCCGGACAGTTCCCGGAAGATCTCGGCGTTTTCATCTTCTCTCGCAAAGATCTGGGTGATCCTTGCACCCACGATATTCTCCTGAAGGTATGCATTCAGGTTGGAATTCTTATTGGAAACGCTTTGCCAGGCCTTTCTCTGTTTCTGCTTGATCCAGAACATAAAGATCATCAGGAAAGGAACGCCCGCCAAAACCACCAGGGACAGTTTGATGTCCACCAGGAGCATGAAGATCACGATAAAGATCAGGTTCAGGATCTCCAGCACCACGTTGATCAGACCGTTACTGAGCATATCCGAAACGGAGTTGACGTAGTTTACCACACGGATCAGGATCTTTCCGTGAGGCCTGTCGTCATAGTACTGAAACGGCAGCTTCTGAAGGTGCCGGAAGATATCTCCGCGGATATCGTAAATGATGTTCTGACTGACCTTAACCATGATCCGGGATCTTAATGTGGTAAAGATCACGCTGGCAAGGTAGGCGCCAAAGAGCAGGAGTACCAGCAGGTACAACTGGGTCGTGTTCTTCTCGGGGATGGCCACATCCAGCGCCCTGCGCATGATCATGGGAGCAAAGAGCATCGTGATACCGCCAAGTCCCGAAAGGACCATGGCAAGGATCATTTTGCCCGCATGCTTTTTGATGTATACGGAGGCTCTCAGCAGATGCTTAAAGTCAAAAGGCTCTTCCAGGATTTCGTCTTCTTTATAAGTATTTCTTCTCATACTGCTGCCTCACCTCCTGTCTGTAATCTCACAAGCTCGGCGTAATAGCCTCCCTGAGCGATGAGTTCTTCGTGAGTACCTCTCTCCGTGATCCGGCCATCCTGGAGGATGAGGATCTGATCCGCTTCCTTCGTTGTGGAAATACGCTGGGCGATGATGATCTTGGTGCAGGCAAAATCCAGTTCCTTCAGGCTGTGCTGGATCTGCTTTTCCGTCTCTAAGTCTACGGCGGAGGTGGTATCACACCCGATAT
>JAFUUM010000136.1 GCA_017477805.1 Lachnospiraceae bacterium | reverse complement strand
TGGTCGTATTTGATGCATTTCGTATTTCTTCTGTCGATGACTTCGTCAAAGTTTAAATTTCTCTCTGCCATACCTTGTTTTCTGCTCCGTTTTCTTCTTTTTATCAGGCATCGAATGCCTGCTCCAGATCGGCAATGATGTCATTGGGGGTCTCGATCCCAACGGACAGCCGAAGAAGTTTGTCCGTGATCCCCAGTTTTTCTTTCTGGGCAGCCGGCACATCCGGATGGGTCTGCACCGTGGGATAAGTCAGAAGACTCTCCGTTCCGCCAAGACTTTCCGCAAAGGTGATAAGTTTCACGTTCTGCAGGATTTTCACCGCCTGCTCTGCCGACTCTACCGTAAAGGATATCATCCCGCTGCCTGCGTAGTAAACGTCCTTTACCTGTTTTTTGGATTCCAGCCAGGCCTTTACTGCCAGAGCGTTACTCCGATGTTTCTCCATCCGAAGGGCCAGAGTCTTTAATCCCCGCTGGCACAAAAAGCTGTCAAAGGGCGAAAGGGTTGCTCCCGTTGTTTTGGATAACAGGCGGAACCTCTCTGCCAGTTCTTTTGTTGCGCTGCACACAAACCCGCACACGGTATCGTTGTGGCCGCTTAAGTACTTTGTCCCCGAATGCACCACGATATCCGCGCCCTCTAAGATCGGGTTCTGGAAATACGGTGTCATGAAGGTGTTGTCCACGATCAAAAAAGCCCCCACGTCGTGCGCCATTTTTGCGGTAAGGGAAATGTCCGTTACCCGCATGGTGGGATTGGTGGGGGTCTCGAAATAGACTGCCTTTGTGTCCGGCCGGATCGCCTTCTTCAAAACTTCCGGATCCGTGGTGTCCACATATTCAAAGTCTATGCCGTTCTTTTTGCCCACCTGCTCAAGGAGCCTGACCACCCCGCCGTACAGATCTTCTCCCAGGAGGATGTGAGCCCCCGGAGAAAACAGTTCAAATACGGTGGAAATGGCCGCCATGCCGGAGGAGAATGCCACCGTATCCACCGCATGTTCCAGCGAGGATACGGTTTCCTCCAGATAAGATCTGGTGGGATTACTTTCCCGGGTGTAATCAAAGCCGTTCAGATTGTGCCCCGGGGTAAGATGGGAGAAGGACGCTGTCTGGTAAATGGGATAACAGATCGCGTTATTCCCATCCGGCGTTTTATGTCCTTCCCCGTGGATACATCGGGTGTCAAATGCGTAGTTCATGTTTTTTCTCCCCCATCGTCGTCAGATGATGTACTCAATATACTCGTCGGTGGATGCGCCTCTGCTGATGTCCGCGGAGATCTCCGCAGCGATCTTCATCAGGGTGCTGTCCCGTCTGTCCCTGGTGGCAGAATTGTTTTTGATCACGTATTCCTTCTGCACCACACTGGGTCTAGGGGAGAGCAGGATCACTCGGTCCGCCAGATAAACGGCTTCATTGATGTCATGTGTAACGAACAAAATGGTCTTTTTTTCTTTTTCCCGGATGGCCATCAGTTCTTCCTGCAGCTTGCATCTGGTCAGATAATCCAGTGCGCTGAAAGGCTCATCCATCAGGATCACCCTCGGGTCCATCACAAGCGCTCTTGCGATGCCGGCTCTCTGCTTCATGCCGCCGGAAAGCTGAGAGGGGTACTTGTCCGCAAAATCAGACAGGCCCGTGAGTTCCATGTACTTTTCCACCTGCTCTTTTTGTTTCTCCTTCGGAGCCTTGGAAAGTTCCAGGCCAAGGCCGATATTCCGGCGGATGGTCCGCCAGGGATACAGCGCCGCATCCTGAAATACCACGCCGATCTCCCTGCTGGTCCCCTTTACGGGTTTTCCATCCACTCTCACTTCACCGCCGGTCTGGTTCAGCAGCCCCGCCACGATCTCCAAAAGTGTACTTTTTCCGCATCCGGAAGGACCAACGATGCATACAAATTCTCCTTCTTTAATGTCAATGGATACGTTCTTCAAAGCATCGGTGCTTTCCTCGCCTTCCACTTCATACGCTTTGCTTACGTGATCGATCTCGATGATAGCCATACTGTTTTCCTCCGTCTCTCCGGCCTTACGCCCGTTCGACACTCCTCGTTCTTATTTTGCCAGGGGATCCTTTAATCCCAGTTCTTCTGCTGCCTTGATGGCAAATTCGTTGGTGTAGCTGCCCTCTACGCTGACTGCTTCATCCATCCAGCCGTATTTCTTCATCAGATCCACGGTGTAGTTTACTCTGTCTTCGGGGATCACGGGGTAGTCTAACCACACGTCGATCTCGGCATTTACGGCATTTCTCATTACCGCTTCGTCGGTGGACATGGTTTCTGCCGCCCATTTGATGAAGTCATCGAAATACTCGTTCTTTACTTCTTCATGTACCTTGTAATATGCGGTCACAAAACGCTGCAGTTCCTCGGGATGGTTTTTGATAAAATCATCGCTGGCAACGATGCAGCCGGTGTAATAATCGGGAATGTAATCCCATGCTCTTGCAAGAACATGTCCGGTGCCTTCCGCTTCGGAAAGTGCTGCATAAGGGTTATGGATAATGGTGGCATCCACTTCTCCGGAAGTCAGGGTTGCATATGCCTCCTGACGGGAGCCGTTGGCGATGAGTTCCACGGAGTCTTCGGAGATACCCTGGTCCTCCAGGATCTTCAATACGGACAGTTTCATGCCGCCGCTGCTACCGGCCGTACCGATCTTTTTACCAACCAGATCAGAGATGTCTTTTACATCGTTATTGGCGATCAGCCAGTAGCATCCGGAATATCTCCACATGTTACCTACCAGTTTCACGGGTACGCCGTTGGAAATAGCGGGAATGTAGGTACTGGGATCACCGTCAGCCACGTCGATCTCTCCTCTGGAGAAGAGGGCCAGTTTGTCGTTACCGGTAGATGCCTGAGTTTCTTCAAAGATGATGCCTTCTTTCTCATAAAGGCCCTTTTGTACTGCGTAATTGTGTACGGAGCTGGTCATGCCGGCGAAGAAGGAAGAACGGATGGTGATCACATCCTGGCTTCCGGTAGTCGTATCTGCTGTGCCTGCACCGGCGTCCGTTGTCGTCGTTGTTGTTGTTGTTGCGGTTCCTGCCGCATTGGCGGTAGCTGATCCCGAGCCTGCGGTATCTCCGCATCCGGCCAGGGAAAAGAGAAGTGTTGCTGTTAAAAGTCCTGCGATCCATGTTTTTTTCTTCATAATAGTGTCCTCCTTTTATATGACCCGGTGATCTTATACTCTGCGTCCTATACCCGACTCCAACGGTGGCAGACAGTGTACTCGATCCCTGCGATCAGCTTGACAAATGTTACGGAAATTAAGGTGACGAGAATGATAATGACGAACATCCTCGGGGTGTTTAACAGGTTCTGTGCCTCGGAAAGTAAAAATCCAAGGCCCTTTTTGGCTGCCTGCATTTCCGCGAACACCACACCTGTGGTGGCGGTGGCTGCTGCAAGGCGAAGGCCGTTGAACATACTGGGCAGGGCCGCCGGGATCATCACTTTGATCACGGTCTGAAATCTGGATGCTTCAAAAACTCTTGCGACTTTCAGGTACGCCTGCTTGGTCTGCTTTGCTCCCGTCACGGTGTTATACAGCACCTGGAAGACCGAGAACAGGAAGATCAGAACCACCTTGGACTGAAATCCGATGCCGAACCATAAGATGAGGAGCGGCAGGATCGCAACCTTCGGGATTGCCATGATGGCGGAACAGAAGATGCTCATGTATTCTTCCAGTTTCGGAAACAGGGTCCACAAAAATCCGAAGATGATACCCACAAATGCTGCGATGAGATATCCCGTCAGCACCTCGCTCAGTGTGATGAGCAAATGCGGCAATAACGTCCCGTTCTCTGCGATCTTGAGAAACTCTTTCACGATACTGCTGGGCGCCGCCAGAAAGATCTTGCTGACTCTTCCCGTGTCCACGGCGATCTCCATGTAGAGAAGCAGGAAGATCACCGTTGCGATCTGCAGTGCGTTCACCACCGTAAATCCGCCTTTTTTCTTCTTCTTTTCAGTTTTTGTTTTTTCCTCTGCTGCTACAGCAGTTGTTCTAAGAATTTCAGCTCTGGCCGCCATAGGTATACTTCCCTTCTTTCACATCCTGACTCTCAAAGTATTCTCGTTTACAACTGGTGGCTCCCGGTGTCATCACATTCTGTGTGATCTTGTGGGATAAGTGTTTCGAGAAGTTCTCGATATTGGTGGTGTCGATCACGTCACAGTAAAACGGCGCCAGCGTTTTGAACCAGGGATAATCGTCAAAGTATTCTCTCCAGGTCTCCGCATAAGGGCAATGATCCTCGCCCCACTCCGGAACCCAGCCAAGGAACGGGATATCCGTTACCTTTCTGAAATCCTCGGGGCTGTCTGCCGCAAGACCTGCTGCCTTTGCCTTCTTTCGAAGCTTGTCCGACCGGTCCAGTGCCAGTTCAAACACTGCCCTGCGGATCAGTTCCTTTGCTTTTTCTTCTCCGAAATTGTCCACCAGAACCTTGCTGAAGTAAAAGTACAAGAGTGCGAACTGTCTGGACGCCTTTCGTACCTGATCCACCGCTTCCTTCTTATCGATGGTACCGGTGATCTCAAATTGTTCTTTTCCCATGTTTTCCTCCCTGCTTTTGTTTCTTATTTCAGATCGTCCGGACCGCCCTTTTCCGTGGTGTAAAAGCTGTCCATAAATCTGACGTACTCCTCTTTATTTTTGTAAACGGGCTTGTAATCCGCTTTCAGTTTCTTTCCTGCTGCCGCTCCATCCTTTAACAGGCGATAAGCGGAAAGCGCAAACAGTTTTGCGGTAAGCACGTATGCTTCCTCTTCATCCACCACCTCGAAATCCGAACGGTGCAGGCCACCGGTAACGCCTCCCGTGCGGAAGGTCAGAACGGGGAGCAGATGCTGCACATCTCCCACATCCGTGGAACCGTTGCTCCTTGTTCCGGGGGCTACCGGTTTTACGGGGATATCCTTTACAACCTCGTGGAAAACTTGCGCCACCTCTTCCGGGAATTCCTGGAAAATGCTGGGCAAGTATCCGGGGAGTGTTTCAATCTCGTATCCGGCGCCCAGCGCGTATGCTCCTGCTTTAAAAGCCCGGTCCGTTTTCTTTGATGCATCCAGAAACGCTTCAATGTTTCCGGCTCTTACCAGGGTCTCGATCACCGCTTCATCCGGGATCACGTTCACCAGCGCCCCGCCTGCGGTCTGGATGGGATGGACTCTCACATGGTCTTCATCCCGGAAGGTTTCCCGCTGTGCATTCAGAGCCTGCAATCCCAGGCTTGCTGCGTAGAGAGCGTTGACTCCCTGTTCCGGGGATCCGGCTGCGTGAGCGGCTTTCCCTTTGATGCGGATGACTTTGGAAACAAAACCGTTGTTGTCGCCGCTTCCG
>JAFUUM010000135.1 GCA_017477805.1 Lachnospiraceae bacterium | reverse complement strand
GAGCCTATTGCCGCCATTCAGGTTGCCATCCCCGAGAAGTTCAGGATGCTGAACCTTGCTCTGGTTGATGTTGGTGCAGGCACCTCCGATATCTGTATCACCAAAGACGGTGCTGTTGTTGCATACGGCATGATCCCTTCCGCAGGCGACGGCCTGACGGAGGTTATCGCAAAAGCCTGCCTGGTTGATTTTGCCACGGCAGAGACCATCAAACGCGGGATCTCCGAAGCAGATGAAGTGGAATACAGTGATATCATGGGACTTCCCCAGAAGATCACCAAAGACCGTGTCCTCGAGATCACAAAGTCTGCTGTGGAAGAACTGGCAGAAGCCGCTTCAAAACGGATCAAGGAATTGAACGGCGATCAGAGTGTAAGCGCCGTATTCGTTGTTGGCGGTGGCGGAAAGATCCCCGGTTACACGGAAGCCCTTGCCAAATATATGGGGATCCTCCCCGAACGTGTGGCCCTTCGCGGTGAAGAAGTCATGCAGCAGATCATTTTCGAAGAGGATAATATCACCAAGGATTCCCTCCTGGTGACTCCCATCGGTATCTGCTTAAATTACTACGAACAGAGCAATAACTTTATCTTTGTGACCTTCAACAAAGAAAGGATCAAACTGTATAACAACGATAAGCTTGCAGTGGTGGATGCCGCTCTTCAGGCAGATTTTTCCAACGAGATGATGTTCCCCAGAAGAGGTAAGAGCCTGAACTTTACCGTAAACGGCAAAAACCGCAGCGTGAAAGGTCAGCTTGGTGAAGCTGCCGTTATCAAGATCGGCGGCAAGGATTCCAACATTTATGCCCCCATCCATGAGAATGATGTGATCACGGTACATCCTTCCACGGCGGGTGCCCCCGGTGAGCAGACCATTGCGGATCTCCAGGAATTCCGGGATATCATTTCCGTGCAGGTTCAGGATAAGCGTGTGGATGTTCCCAAGTTTGCAAGAGTGAACGGCGCTTATCAGACCGGTTATTATTCCATCCAGGACGGCGATGTGATCGAGATACTGGATTGGTGCAGCGTTGCCCAGATCCTGGAATTCACGGATATCATGCTGCCGGAGAATGCCCGGATCTTTGTCAATAATAAGCCCGGTGATCGGGATACAAAGGTTTATGAGAATTATCTCTTGAGCTGGAAAGAGATCTCGGAAGCAACAACTTATGCGGAACTGGCTGATGAGGAAGAACAGCCGGAAAACGAAGGCGAAACGGAAGCAGCCGCAGATGCTGCCGCTGATGGAACGGAAAGTGCGGAAACCGCCGAAAACGCCGGAGAAGGAGAGACTTCTCAGGGCGAATCTGTCGAGAAGAAAGACGGAGATGCCACATCTGCCTCCATCACCGGCAAGATGCCGCCTGTGACCATTAAGGTAACGGCAAATGCCATGCCTGTGACGTTAAGCGGCAAGTCCGAATATGTTTTTGTGGATGTGTTTGATCACATCGATTTTGATCTCAGCAAACCCCAGGGTTCTGCGGTGGTTACGAGATTGAACGGCCATGATGCCCAGTACATGGAGAAGCTTCACAGCGGTGATGTGCTGGAGATCTTCTGGCAGAAGTAAGATATAAAGTTAGTCAGGAAAGAGGTTGTAACATGAGGCTTTGCAGTATTGCAAGCGGAAGCAGCGGTAACTGTATCTACGCAGGATCGGAGGCAACTCACATCCTCATCGATACAGGTATCAGCGGCAAGAGGACGGAAGAAGGGCTGAATAAGCTGGATCTGTCCATGCGGGATATCGATGCCATCTTTTTGACCCATGAGCACTCGGATCATATCCAGGGGCTTGGGGTCCTCAGCAGGAAATACGGTGTTCCCATTTATTGTACGAAGGGTACTGCGGATGCAGTCCTTCATGATAAGTCCGTGGGTGTCATCGATAAAGATCTGTTTCACATCGTAAAAGCGGATGAAAAGATGATCCTGAAGGATCTTTCAATTGTGCCCTTTTCCATCAGCCATGATGCGGCGGAGCCCGTGGCTTATCGCATCGGATACGGTTCCAAGAAATGTGCGGTCTGTACGGATCTTGGGGAATACAATGATTACATCATCGAAAATTTAAAAGGACTGGATACTCTTTTGCTGGAAGCCAATCACGATGTGAGGATGCTGGAAGCGGGACCTTATCCTTATCCTTTGAAACAGAGGATATTGGGAAGAAGAGG
>JAFUUM010000134.1 GCA_017477805.1 Lachnospiraceae bacterium | reverse complement strand
TGGAGGACGAAATTGAATGGGAGTACATTGCATAAATTAATTGAAAAAGTGCCGCAACTATCATTTGGGATAGTTGCGGCGCTTTTTTAGTTCGTCTTCACAACCATAATTTGAAAGCGAGTGAAAGAATTTATTCCCGCACGGGTATTAGATGGTGTAAGGCAGTAAACGAGAGCTGATAAGGAAATTATGCAGTGAAGCAGAATGAAGGAGGGAAGAAAGCGTAAGGAAGCGAAGGACTGGGAATATGCGGATGATACATATTCTATTCTCATGCCGACGGATGTAAGGGAAATCATTAGGGAAGGCCGGGAATTGCAGCATTGTGTCGGGAATGCGGGATACATTGAGTGGCTGGGCTTCAACTAAAGATCAGTGCAACCGTTTTTAAAGAAAAAAAGTAAACGGGTGAAAGATTTTATGATCTCGACAGTATAAGTAAGTGTAAGAGTTGAAAAAACAAGAGAACCCGGCATCTGGTCAGAGAGGAGTGCGGAAAGATGATGATCAAATTTGACGATGGACGGACATACAAGTTTAAGAATAACCACAAGGGAAAGAGGATCATGCAAACTGTGAGAAATGATTCACACAAATTCCTGGACAGGTTTCGGTTCGTGTGCACAAGAGAAGAATTTTTGCTGGCAGAACCCGGGGAAACTGGGACAACGCTGATCGTTGATGGCAAAGAGGAGACGATCACATACGAACTTTTAGAGGAACTCTTTTTTAAAGGTATTGAACGTGGGTTTGAGAAAAAGATCATTGATGAGCTGTTCTTAGGCACCCCCGGTGCATACAGCGATATGAAGGCTGAATTATTTGACCATTATGATGATGGAATACCGGAACCGGACAGAAGGCTGGATACTATCGGCTTTCGGATCAACTGTTGGAACCGGGGTAACAATGACCATAGGGAATGCACGGGAGTGATCGGGGGAGGCAGCGTCGAAGGCCTCATGAAAAGAGTATTGATGAAAGTTCATGAGTTTTACCGAAGTGAGATCCCCTTCGAAGAATTCTGTGACGGCATCCTTCATGCAGAAGTCCCGAAAGAGGATTGGCTGACGAGGATGAAGGAGGTTGATGAGATTGGGGCGAAGGCGGCCCGGATCGCAGCTGAGACCCGTAAGCGTCCGAACCCCGTACTCGGTTTACCTCGATATGAGATTGGGGATGAAGTTGTGATCGAAGCAGCAAAAAATGAGGTGCTGTTTGGAAGGATAGAGATCGTGGATGCATTCGGCACGGCGGAGGTCCAGACTGAGCCTTCCTACGATGTTTTTGTGAAAGACAAGGAGACTCTTTATAAGCATGTAAAAGAAAGCAGGATCATCTCAAAGGGCGATGACTATATCAATAATGTCTTTATGCCCAAGTCAGAGGAAACATTTATTTGAGGAGGATAGCAGATGAATATTGCTAAGAACACGATCAAGGAGTATTTGCCTGTTCCGAAGGGGGCACTGATCCTTGGAGAAAACCAGTATCGGTCCAGAGACGGCCTGAAAACACAATTAAATAACCATGTGCTGGTGGTAGGGACAAGCGGGGCCGGAAAGACACGATATATCGTGCAGCCTAATCTTCTGCAGGCCACGGGGAGCTACGTGGTCTCTGACCCCAAGGGAAATCTTTATAAAAAGATGGGGCCGTATCTTCGGAAAAAGGGGTATGAGGTCGTTGCAATGGATTTTATCCATCCGGAAGAATCTCTCCGTTATAATCCGTTGGCTTATTGTAAAACGACTCAAGATATCCAAAAACTGGCACATACACTTGTGTATGAACTGAAGGAGGGTGCGGGACGGGCGCAGGATCCGTTCTGGGATGAAGCAACGCAACTGCTGTTGATGGCCCTTATTGGGTTTATTCAGGAAACTGACACCATTCGACCTGAAGATAAAAACCTGAATATGCTTCCGAGACTGGTCCGCCTTGCAACCAGGACGAAAGGCGGAACTGGCGATATAAATGGCATATCTCCAATGGATGAGATCATGAAAAGGCATTTGGAAAAAATGGAAGCGAAAGGCATGAAAAGCTGGGCTTGTGAAAGATACGAGGAGTTTAATACGGCTCCCAACAGGACTCATGCGACGATCAACGTCACCACCATAGCAAAACTAATCACATTTGGCACAGAGGAAGTAAGGACATTTCTGGCCACCAATGATCTTGATTTCAAAAAGATCGGACAGAAAAAAACAGCAGTGTTTGTCCAGGTCAGTGATACCGACAGATCCATGGATGTTCTTGTAAATCTGTTTTACACGCAGCTTATGAATGAACTCTGTTCCTATGCTGATGAAGAATGTGAAAACAGCTGCCTGCCCGTTGAGGTACAGTTCATTTTAGATGATTTCGCGACAAACGCCAGGATTGATAACTTTGAAAATATGATCTCAAACATCCGATCCCGCGGGATCTCGGCAATGCTGATGATCCAGTCGGAAGCACAGTTGAAAGCCGGTTACGGCGAGAATGCACAGACCATTATCGATAATTGCAATACCTATGTCTACATGGGAGGCATGAATCCGGGAATGGCAGAGGTCATTGCCATGAGAGCGAACAAACCCGCAACGCAGATCCTGAATATGCCGATCTCGCACAGTTGGATCTTTCGGCGAGGTGAAAAGCCCGTCATGTGTCATAACTTTGATCTGGAGTGGTTTGAGAACGAGGTGGGGTTCAAACCCGTATGTTCAAAGACAAAACCCCAAAAAAGAAAAACAAAACAAGTGAAAGATTTTGAATTGGAACAGGTATAAGAAAGTGTAAGGACAAATACAGAGGAGGGTGCATTATGGAAAGATTATGGATGGATGAGAGATGTGGTCGCGAAGACGGTTCACGGGAAGATCACTGGGAACCGGCCACATATGAGGAAACGCAGAAGGGTATTCAGGGGTTATCACTGCGGACAAAGCATTTCTCCAATCGGAAGCTCTTTCTTACCGGGGAAGTAACGGAGAAGATGGCAAATGATTTTGTTTCCGAATTGCTTTATCTGGCAGAGGATCCGGAACCCGTAGACATTTACATTAACAGTCCTGGCGGTTCCGTGGATGCGGGACTCGTTATTTACGATGTGATCCAGGCCTGCAAGGAAAAGATGGAGATCAATATGTACTGCATCGGAAATGCCGCGTCTATGGGGGCGGTGATCTTAGCCGGAGGAGCTAAGGGTCATCGTTATATCCTGCCTCATAGCCGCGTCATGATCCATGAGCCGCTGATCGCCGGAGGCCTTGGCGGATCTGCATCCAACATCAAAAAGTGCGCGGATTCCATCTTGGAAACGAAAAAGAAGCTCAATGAAATCCTTGCGAAGCACACCGGAAAGACCGTAAAAGAGATTGATAAGGCTACCGCTTTTGACAACTTCCTCAGTGCGGAGGAGGCTATCGAGTTCGGCTTATGCGACAAGATCAGAAATATCATATAATTTTTTGTATCGACTGAAAGATTTTTCCCTTAGCGGAGTATAAGATAGTGTAAGAGCAAAACGGTTTGAAAAACTTGCGGCAAACAGGAGGACGAAGAGACCATGAACGAGAAACTTCACGAACTGCTGAAGGTGATTGAGAGCAAACCTTGCGTCGGGGAGGGACCCTTCGGAAGCACGGAACGGGTTGATGCCATCGAGGAAGAACTTAAGACCGCCGGCAGTCCGTATCACAGGATCAAGGGAAAGAAATACTATCGGTTGTTTGCCCAGAAAGAACTGGAAGAGCTGAAAACACGATACAGTGATATTGTTGTTGTTTCTTCTCATGCGGATAATAAGCAGAAACATTCAACATTCGAGTGGATGGACAACAGAAATACCATTCGGGGCTGCTGTGACAATGCCGTGACAAATGCCGTATGTACGGATCTTATGATCCGGGAGGACCTGCCGAAAAATGTGGTGTTTGCCTTTACGGCTGATGAAGAATACGGCAGCACCGGTGCGGAGCACGTTGCCAAAAAACTGAAGGAGTTCTTTGACGAAGAACAGATCCGGGTCATCGTTCTGGATGTTACCTATGGTTTCCAGGAGGGGGCCGATTTCACCATCGAGAACGATTTTATTCGAAATACGCAGTATGGACGGGATTTCATCGATCATGTCTGCCAGATCGCCAATGGCAGCGAATACCGTTGGAACTTTTTATTTAGCACTTCCGAGAATGAGCCGGGTTTCATGAGCAGTTTGACAATCGCATCCCACATGGGGAAAGGATTAAACGAATACACCCTCGCAAAAGGTCCCGATGAGACGGAGGAGTATTCCGGTGCCGGTCTTAACACATTCTCTCTTTGTCTGCCCTGTTCGGCGGAGGGCGACAGCGCTATGCATTCGGAAGAAGGTTTTCTGATCTCCTTAAAGACAACGGAACATTATAGGGATTTCCTGAAACAGATCCTGGAGAATGCCAATCAAAAGCCGGATCGGTCTGCGGGAGTACTGCCTATCGTAAAACAGGCAGCAGAGCATATCAGATCAACGGAATTTGGTAAGGAGTACATCGAAGAACTGTATTACGAGGATACTTCCGATACGATACGTTTTAAGCCGAAAAAGCCGTATTTCGCATCAGAACTTAGACGGGAAAATGCACAACTTGAAAAAGAAGGTTTTCATTTCTACCTGGCAGATTATCATGACGATCTGGAGGAAATATGATCTACATTACCGGAGATACGCATAGCAATTTCAAACGCTTTGGAAATAAGGTTTTCCCGGAGCAGAAGACACTGACAAAGGACGATTACGTGATCATCTGCGGTGATTTTGGTGGGATTTGGAACGACAAGGGGGAAACAAAAGAAGAAGCATACTGGCTGAAGTGGCTTGGAGAACGAAATTTCACACTTCTTTTTCTGGACGGGAATCATGAGAATTTTGATCGCCTCTATGATTACCCCGTGAAAGAATGGCACGGTGGCAAAGTCCATGAGATCCGACCGGACATCCTGCATCTGATACGCGGCCAGGTATATGAGATCGAGGGTAAGACCTTTTTTACTTTCGGCGGTGCTGCGAGCCATGATGCAGCCGGAGGTATCCTTGATCCGAACGAACCCTGGGATCTTGTGAAAATGAAACATTATGATGCGGATTGGATCCCTTACCGTGTAAAAGGTATCAGTTGGTGGGAGCGTGAATTGCCTTCTGACGAAGAACTGGAGGAGGGGCTTCGTAATCTTGCAAAGGCTGATAACCGGGTGGATTACATTCTGACACATTGCTGTTCAAGCAGCACACAGGACAGCCTGGCAAGGGGGGCTGACTACAAAAAGAATGTACTCACTGACTATCTGGAGAAAATCAAAAACACCGTATCCTATCGCAAATGGTTTTTTGGTCACTACCATGGGGACACGGCGGTAAGTGAGAAAGAGTATTTGATCTATCACCAGATCGAGCGAATCGAATAGGCTCAAATTATGGACAAGAGCCGGTGGATTTGAGATAACTACTACAATGTAGTTATGCGTGTACGGCTTAGAACGTGCACGCAGGTGATGAAGTGCTGGGGGTGGCCCTTTTGCCTGCAGCATGGAGCCGACTGAGGGTTTTGCGTGGCAACCGCATAAGGGCTAGGCAGGATTGCCGAAAGAAAACGCAAAGGGGCCCCGTTGCAAGCTGCTGCGGGGCTTCCTGATTATTGAGTGAAGGGAGAAAATGATGAATCTGTATATCAGCGATCTCCATTTTGGCCATGCAAACGCCATCAAATTTTACCACAGGCCTTTTGCATCCAAGGACGAAATGGATAAAGTACTGATCAAACTTTGGAACGACAGGGTGCAGCCGGATAATACGGTAT
>JAFUUM010000133.1 GCA_017477805.1 Lachnospiraceae bacterium | reverse complement strand
GCATGGAAGTTGCCATGTCGGATACCCCTTATACCGGAAGTGATTTCCCTATGCATATCCTGCAAAGGGACCAGGTCTCCGGCCTGGTGGAGTGGTAAAAGACAGGATCTCCCGTAAGGGAGTCTAAATAAATAGAGGTTAGAGGAAACAGGAGGAGTCAGTTGTGAAAAAGACCATCATAACCGTAGTCGGTAAAGATACCGTAGGCATCATCGCCGCCATTTGTAATTATCTGGCGGAAAATAAGATCAATATCCTGGATATTTCCCAAACCATCGTTGACGGATATTTCAACATGATGATGGTTGTGGATACTTCCGCATGCTCCAAGGAAGCCGTAGTCATTGCCGATGACATGAAAGCACTGGGCGAGAAGATCGGTGTGATCATTACCTGTCAAAAAGAAGAGATCTTTGACATGATGCACAGGATCTGAGGTGAAGACTATGATCAATATGATGGAGGTCGCAGAGACCAATAATATGATCCTGAAGGAGAACCTGGATGTTCGTACCATCACCATGGGTATCTCCCTTTTAAATTGTATCGATTCCGATCTTGAGGCTTGCAAGAAAAAGATCTATGAACGGATCGTAAATGCGGCGAAGGATCTGGTGAAGACCGGAGAAGACATCTCCAAAGAATACGGGATCCCCATAGTAAATAAAAGGATCTCCGTAACGCCCATTGCCATTGTTGGTGCAGCATGCTGCAAAGCCCCCGAAGATTATGTGGGTATCGCTCATGTACTTGATAAGGCTGCGGCTGATGTTGGCGTAAACCTCATCGGTGGTTATTCTGCCCTTGTTTCCAAGGGTATGACAGCTTCCGATGAGATGCTGATCCGTTCCATTCCCCAGGCGCTAAAGGAAACGGAACGTGTCTGCAGCTGTGTAAACGTTGGCTCCACAAGGACCGGTATCAATATGGATGCGGTCCGTCTCATCGGTGAGATGATCAAAGAGACGGCCCGGATCACAGGAGACAGAGATTCCATCGGCTGTATGAAGTTTGTGGTCTTCTGTAATGCTCCCGATGACAACCCCTTTATGGCCGGCGCATTCCACGGGGTTACGGAAGCGGATGAGATCATCAACGTTGGCGTCAGCGGACCCGGTGTTGTGAAGAAAGCATTGGAAGCGGTCCGCGGTGCGGATTTTGAGACCCTTTGCGAGACCATCAAAAAGACTGCATTTAAAGTGACGAGAGTGGGACAGCTGGTGGCGAAAGAAGCCTCAGAACGTCTTGGGGTTCCCTTTGGTATCGTGGATCTTTCACTTGCACCTACTCCTGCAGTAGGAGATTCCGTGGCGGATATCCTTTGCGAGATTGGCCTGGAAAAGGCGGGTGCACCCGGTACCACGGCTGCACTTGCGTTATTGAACGATCAGGTGAAAAAGGGCGGTGTTATGGCCAGTTCCTATGTTGGCGGTCTTTCCGGTGCCTTTATCCCCGTGAGTGAAGACCAGGGCATGATCGATGCCGTAGAAGCAGGAGCACTTACTTTGGAAAAACTGGAAGCCATGACCTGTGTCTGCTCCGTCGGAATCGATATGGTGGCAGTTCCCGGAGATACCTCTGCGGCAACCATTTCCGGTATGATCGCCGATGAAATGGCCATTGGTATGGTGAATCAAAAAACTACCGCAGTCTGGGT
>JAFUUM010000132.1 GCA_017477805.1 Lachnospiraceae bacterium | reverse complement strand
CGGCTGTTAACCGAAGGGTTGTAGGTTCGAGCCCTACTCGGGGAGTTAGTTGCTTCGAAGGGTAAACAAAGAAACTAAAGAGGGGTTGCTCATTCAGCAACCTTTTTATGTAATTTTAGGGCTCCGTGGTCAAGCGGTTAAGACATCGCCCTTTCACGGCGGTAACACGGGTCCGAATCCCGTCGGGGTCATCACTTGTATTTTTTGAAAATACAATGTAAACTACTGAATATGGCGTGATAGCCAAGTGGTAAGGCACGGGTCTGCAACACCCTTATCGCCGGTTCAAATCCGGCTCGCGCCTCTTGAAAAGGACTTACATCTCGTAAGTCCTTTTTTGTTATATCCTTCGTGCTATAATGTTGTCACATCCGGTTGATGGGTAACGTAATAGTGCGATAACAAATGGGGGTGAATACGCTATGACTGAGATCGAGCAACTGAAAAAGTGGGTAGATGAAAGCGATAATATAGTTTTCTTTGGCGGTGCGGGAGTGTCCACGGAAAGTGGGATCCCGGATTTTCGCAGTACCGACGGATTGTACAATCAGAAGTATGATTATCCGCCGGAGACGATCCTGAGCCATACGTTTTACAGAAGAAAGACGGAGGAATTCTACCGCTTCTACAGGGATAAGATGCTGTACCTGGATGCGGAGCCCAATGCGGCCCATAAGAAACTGGCACAGTGGGAAGCGGAAGGAAAGTGCAAGGCTGTTGTGACCCAGAATATAGACGGTCTGCATCAGAAAGCCGGAAGCAAAAAGGTCTTTGAACTCCACGGTTCTGTTCTTCGGAATTACTGTGAGGAGTGCGGCAAATTCTATGACGCGGAATATATCCTGAACAGTACGGGCGTGCCCAAGTGCGAGTGCGGCGGTTCCATCAAACCCGATGTTGTTCTTTACGAAGAGGGCCTGGATCAGCAGACCATCGAAGAAGCGGTATTTTACATCCGACATGCGGATGTGCTGATCATCGGCGGAACGAGCCTTGCGGTTTATCCCGCAGCGGGACTTATCGATTATTACCAGGGAAATAAGCTTGTTCTTGTAAATAAGACCGCTACGCCTAAGGATAATATGGCGGATCTTGTTGTCAGGGGAAGCATCGGAGAAATTTTTTCTCAGTTATAAAAATGACCTCAAACTTTTTTCCCCGATAAGGATTCTATATAGTACAGAGTTAAGGAGATACTTTGGATATTCAGATCGATGATATCGTGAAAATGAAAAAGCCTCACCCCTGCGGAAGCAAGGAATGGAAAGTCCTTCGCGTCGGAGCAGACATACGCCTTCAATGTCTTGGATGCGGACATTTGATCATGGAACCTAGGCCCAAGATCGAAAAAAGGATCGTATCCGTTTCCAAACCCTGAAAATGCAGGAAAATCCTTAATTTTTGCAAGAAAACAGGGAAAAAGGACGCTTCAATACAAGATGTGGAGCGGTTTTTGACCCGCACCCCTAAATGCGGACTTTTGAATTGCAAGAATAAATGCAAAATAGTCTTAAAAATCTCGTGATAATGATTAAATGTTCATAAAATCGCTTGATTGACCGATATTTAGGGTGTAGAATGAAGTACATTGTTTAAATCTAAAACTCACAGAAAACCAAGGAAGGGGGAATTAAAACAATGAAGAAAAGTTTTAAAAGGATGCTTGCTGCATTATTAGTAGCAGTACTGTGTCTTGGTAGTACCGGGATGACTGCTTATGCAGCTCCTTATAAGATGGCGGACGGTAACGTGTTTGATGCGGAATACTATGCAAACACCTATCCCGATCTGAAGGCCGCTTTCGGAAATGATTTCAACGCATTATATTCTCACTATGTAAACAACGGTAAGGCTGAAGGCAGACAGGCTTATGATCCCGCTACCAACCTCAGCACTGTTCCCGCATACACCGGAACCACTACCGCTGCTACCACTGTAACTGTACCTACCGGTAACGGCGCATATCTGGTTGATGCAAACACCGTTAAGCTGAGCGCTACTCTGCCTAAGCTTCCTGCCAGCGACGACAAAATCCTGTACGTTGTTAAGATGGAAGTTCACACCTATGCAGTAGGCGCAGGTTCTACCGTGGTTGCACAGGTTCCCCTGAGCCTGACTCCCGCAGTAACCTTCCCTTATGAAGCTAACGGCCTGTACTACAAGTACGGTTTCGCTGTTAAACAGGGCGGCGTTGTAAAACTTTGCACAACCGCACAGTACATCACCAACCCCGAATTGCTTGCTACCGCTACAAAGCCTTTCCACACCATTCCTGTGGTAAGCTTACAGGGTAGTGCCGGCGGTGAGATGGTTAAGTTTGGTAACTACTGGATCGATCTTGGACACGGAGCAGGCTCCAACACCCAGATCCTTCAGGTAAACAACAAAGGTACCCAGCCTAACTTCAATCACCCCAATGCAAATCCCGCTCTGGATACCCATCCCATCCCGAACGGCGTTGATCTGTACATGCTGAATAACACTTCTCAGTGGGCACAGCTTCAGTATGCAGACAAACTGCACAGAATCGCAGCTACCTTTGATTCTCAGGACTTCATCATCGGTAACGAAGTTAACGAGCGTATGTGGAACTATGTAGCATGGACTCCCGGTTACAGCTGGGAACAGTATGTTCGTGATTACATGGAGACCTTCCGTGTATGCTACAACGCAGTTAAGAGTGCTAATGCAAACGCAAGATGTTTCGTTTGTATCGATCAGAACTGGAACAGAAACAACCCGGTTAACAATGCCGAGTATTACACCTATATTGATGGCGACGATTTCCTGACCTACTTCAACAACATGATTACCTCTGAAGGTAACATCAACTGGTCTCTGGCGATCCATCCCCATCCCGTACCCCTGACATGGGCTAAGTTCTGGGATTACACCGGAAACCCTGCAGGTGCGATCTACAAGAGCATGAAGACTTCCAACAAGATGGTAAGCTTTGAGAACCTGAGCGTTGTGACCAACTTCATGACACAGCCCGCAATGCTGAGCCCTCAGGGCACTGTTCGTTCCATCATCGCATCTGAGGTTGCTATCCCTGCTTCTCACGGTGACGTGATCCAGGGTGCAGCGATCTATGCAGCATATGAGGCAGTTAAGAGAAATCCTTATGTTGAAGGTATCGTGTTCTATCAGGATCCCGTTACCGGAGCTGTATTCCAGGGCAAGGCATTTGAAGTATATGCAAACCTTGGTAAAGCTGATGATGCTTACAGCGCATGGGCAAAGGCTGTGATCGGTATTGCTGACTGGGGTCAGGTACTGAGATAGTCCATCGAATAAAACAAAAATGGATGGCCTCCGCTACGGCGGGGGCCATTTTTTGCAGGAAAGAATATGAAAGCAAAGAAGTTTCGAGCAGAGTGGCTGATCCTTTGTCTTGTGGGAGTGGTCACATTCATTTCATTCGCATATATGGATCTTTTATCCACCCAGAGGCATGGTATCTGTTTCTGGGATTCCTTGTTTTCCGGAAATATATTGAACTATTACAAGGATTGTGAACTGGTCCATACGGGAAATACGTATTACCACGTGGACATGAGTGCCCATTATGACATGACGCTCTATTTCATCTTTGCGATCTGGAATCTGCCCTGCTACATCTACGAGAAAATAACAGGACTTAACGCACAGGAATTGACAGTATTCATCCTGTGGGGGAAAGCACTGGTGCTGGCAGCGTATCTCCTGGTGATCCGGGAGATCGTCCTCATCCGAAAGATCTTAGATCCCGATGGGGGCAAAGAGGACCTTCATAAGGTCGCCATCGCTGCAGCCTCTTCGGCACTTCTTTTGATCTACAGCATCGGCACGGGAAATTACGATGTGATCTCCCTGATCTTTATGCTGTCGGGAACGAGGATGTTTATGTGCGGCCGCCGCAAGGCTGCCATTTTGCACTTTGCACTGGCCTTCAGTATGAAGTATTTTGCGGTATGGTGTTTCATCCCCATACTTCTCTTATACGAGAAGAAGATCCTGAAATTATGCCAGGCAATGATCGGACTTGTCAGCATTTCCCTTGTTGAGAAGATCATCTTTATGAGCAGTGTTTACCTCCATCGGGAAGACACCGTTGCAGGCAATATCCTGAACGGCATGATGGGAACGCTCCTGGGGAGCAGCCTGATCAAAATACCAGGAATTGGGGCGGTCTCACTTTTGATCCCCGCCTACCTTGCCTGCCTGCTCTTTGCTTATTTCAGAAAAGTGGAAGAGGGGCACAAGAACAGCGAGGCTGTACGGTACGGCTTTCTTTCCTGGGGAATCTTTTTCCTGCTGGCAGATTATTCCCAGTACTGGATCGTTTTCCTGATCCCCTTTATGGTTCTGGCACTGGCGGATGTTATGCCAATCTGGAGAGAGCGGCATCCCAAACTGGCAGGGCTTCCCTGGATCCTTGAAAGTATGGCTGCGTTGTTGATCCTGATCAGAGGCGCTATCGGCTATGAATGGGTATTCTTGACGGACAGCGGCACCTACCTGCTTCCTTACGGCCTGGCAAAACTGTTTAACAGGGAACCGGTATGGGGACACTCTTTTGGAGGCACATTAAAACATCTGAACGCGGATCATCCGTTCCTGCCGGTTGTGAATGTTCTGATCTTTGTTATACTGACGGCTCTTATGCTGCTTTGTTTTTTGGCTGCGGGAAAGAAGGACAAGGACCGGAAGGCGGAAAAGCGGGAATGGATCGGCTCCGTGGGACTTCGGCTTCGGACGATCTTTCAACTTACGTTAGCACTGATCCCCCTGGCTTATTATCTGCTGATGATGTTCACGATGAATGAGAACGGGAGCGGGGAAGAAGATATGCCCAAGCAAATTGAAGTACAGAACGAAGTACAGGAAGTTGTCGGTGCGTTCAACATCGACCCCGGAACCACCTATCAGACCTGGGAAGGCTTTGGTACCAGTTCCTGCTGGTGGTCCCAGTATGTGGGCGGTTGGGATGAAGCTGCCGGAGATATCGATATCCCGGTGAGGGAACAGATCGCCAAATGGCTCTATGATCCCGAAGAGGGCATCGGACTGACCATTTACCGGTATAATGTGGGTGCCGGTTCCGCAGACTCCGGAAAAGGCGATATCAGCGACAAAAACCGCAGAGCGCAGTCCTTCCTTACGGAAGACGGATCCTATAACTGGGAAAAGGACGAAAATGCGGTATGGTTTATGAACCGCTGCGTGGAACTCGGCGCGGAAGATGTGGTCTTTTTCTGTAATTCCCCCATCGAGCAGGTAACAACAAACGGGAAAGCGCTGATGGACGAGGGAAGTACATCCAACCTGGAACCTGAAAATTATCAGGCCTTTGCGGATTATGTATTTGATGTTGCGGAGCACTTCCGGGAAGAAGGGATCCCCGTTACCATGATCTCGCCCATCAACGAACCGCAGTGGGAGTGGACCAGTGGCCAGGAGGGCTGCCATTACACACCGGAAGCCGTAAGAGATGTGCTGAAGGTATTCCTTTCCGAGCTCCATAACAGAGAACTGGAAGACAAAGTAACCCTGACAGCACCGGAAAGCGGAGAGTGGGGCGGAGATGCCACAAAAGCGTATGTGGATGCGATCCTGCAGGATGAGGAGCTGGGTGCGTATTTCACCGCCATGGACATCCATTCCTACTGGTCCGATAAGATCAAGAAGCAGTTGTTCATGCAATGGAAAGACTCTCATTATCCGGACCTGCAGCTTGTTATGAGCGAATGGTGCGAGATGGTGAACGGCGTGGATTACACTATGGATTCCGCCTTTAACATGGCAGATACGATCTATGAAGACATGACCATCTGTAACGTGCTTTCCTGGCAGTATTGGGTAGGCGTAGCGGACGGTGATTACCGGGACGGACTGATTTACGTGGACAAAAGCACGAAAACGGCAAAACCCAACAGAAGGCTTTGGGAATTCGGCAACTACGCCAGATATATCAAACCCGGATATACCAGGGTGGATATCACAACGGAAGATGACGATCTGAAGCTGTTAAAACCCGTGGCCTTTACAGGCACGGATGAGAACGGTAAGGAAGTCCTGGTGATAGTCCTGATCAACAGAGGAGATGTGCAAAAGTTCTCCCTGCAGGGGTTATCCGGGAATTACACTTCTTACGATATACACACGACTACGGACAGGATGGACCTGGAGGAGACGGCATCCGGTAGCCTGGAAGATCTGAATGCGCAGGTTTTTGAGATCGAGGGAAGATCCATTTCCACCGTTGTATTAAGAAAGTAAAAAAGTACTTGAAACACTTGCGGAAATATGCTATATTATTGCTCCGTGATATATTAATTTCCTTGCTCTCAGGAAGCTGAGGGCCAGAGACCAAAAGGAGGTACTAATAATGACGAAGTATGAATTAGCCGTTGTTGTTAGCGCAAATGTCGATGACGAGGTCAGAAACGCTACCCTTGAAAAGGTAAAGAAACTGATCGAAAGATTCGGCGGCCAGATCACCAATGTGGATGACTGGGGTAAGAAGAAACTCGCTTATGATATCCAGAAGATGAGCGAAGCTTTCTATTACTTTGTTCAGTTCGATGCAGAGCCTACCGCTCCCGCAGAGATCGAGCACCGTATGAGAATCATGGACAACGTTATCAGATATTTATGCGTAAAACAGGACGAGCAGTAAGATTGGAGAACGCATGAATAAAGTAATTCTTATGGGACGCTTGACGAGAGATCCTGAAGTAAGATATTCCCAGGGTGGAGAAAACTCCCTGGCTATTGCAAGATACACTTTGGCAGTTGACAGAAGGTTCAACAGAAACCAGGGCGGTGACAATCAGCAGACCGCTGATTTCATCCAGTGTGTAGCCTTTGGCAGAAGCGGTGAATTTGCAGAAAAGTATTTCCGCAAAGGCATCAAGATCGCCGTTACCGGACGCATTCAGACCGGCAGTTACACCAACAAAGACGGTGCCACCGTGTACACCACCGAAGTTGTGGTTGAAGATCAGGAATTCGCGGAGAGCAAGAACAGCTCAGGAGCCGGTGGGGACTTTTCCGGCGGAGCAGGCGGTGCGGCTCCCGCATCAGGTGCAGCGGACGGATTTATGAACGTTCCGGATGGTATTGATGAGGAGCTCCCGTTCAACTAAGAGATTGACAGGAGGCATTGAAATGGCTTTTACAAAGAGTGAGAGACCCGATTCTCCTATGAAGAGAAGAGGCGGCATTCGCAGAAGAAAGAAAGTTTGCGTATTCTGCGGTAAAGAAGGCGAGATCAATTACAAGGATACCGCCAGACTGAAAAGATACGTATCCGAGAGAGGTAAGATCCTTCCCAGACGTATCACCGGTAACTGCGCAAAGCATCAGAGAGCACTGACCACAGCTGTAAAGCGTGCACGTCACATTGCGTTGATGCCCTACGTACAGGATTAATCCCGGTACTACAGGTCATAAGAAGACGTTTTCCGAAGAAATTCGGAAAACGTCTTTTTTGTTGTGCCCAGCGGGGGAGATGGGAAAACCCGGAGAATTCAACTTGTCAGCCAGTTTGTCGACAACATCAATTTAACAGTGCAAAAAAGTACTAAATGTATTGAATTTATCAGAAAACAGGCATAAAATTGCATTAAAGCACAATAAAAAAAGGGGGTTTTCTCATGAAGATCAATCTAAACAGTGTAAAAACCAAACTGGTTGGCGCCATGGTCCTTGCAATCGCGATCCCGCTTTTGCTTTCCGTGATCATCAGCTACTCTTCCAGTACATCCAAAGCAAAGAAAGATGCCCAGGATGTCCTGGAGTGGCAGTGCTGGTACCTGCAGGCTGAATTCGGTAAGATCCTGGATACCAATATGCAGGCCATGAACGCCGTTGCCGCAGCGCCCAGTACCGTTGCGTATCTGACGGGGGCAGCAGATCTGCCGCCTGAGACTATCATGGCTCACTTACAGAACATAGATGCATTTCTGGATGACGGCAGTGGCACCGCACTGACCGATGCAGACGGTATGCAGGTCCTGAGAACTAAAGGTGACTGCATAAATGTGGCCGAGAGAGAATACTTTATCCAGGGCTATG
>JAFUUM010000004.1 GCA_017477805.1 Lachnospiraceae bacterium | reverse complement strand
CCATCTGGACTTTGATGCAAAGTACGATAACTCGTCTTCCGTCCGGGAGATCGACCAGCTGGGAAACAATATCAATGATCTTTCCTCCACACTAGAGCGCACCATCTCTGAATTAAAATCCGCCAATGTCAAACTCCAGGCGGACATTCAGGAAAAGGAAAAGATCGACGAGATGCGCCGGGAGTTTTTGTCCAACGTGACCCATGAGCTTAAGACCCCCATTGCCCTGATCCAGGGATATGCGGAGGGCTTAAAAGACGGTGTCGTCGACGATCCCGAGAGCATGGAGTATTACTGCGATGTCATCATGGATGAATCTGCCAAGATGAACGCCATGGTGAAAAAGCTCCTGACCTTGAATCATCTGGAGTTCGGGGACATGGAACAGAACATCGAACGATTTGATCTGGTCCAGATGGTGAATAATTATCTCCAAACTGCCGATATATTGATAAGGCAGAAAAATGCCAATGTCCGTTTTGACGTGCAGGGCCCCATCTGCGTTTGGGCAGATGAATTCCAGGTGGAAGAAGTGCTGGCAAATTTCCTTTCCAATGCCCTTAATCACTTGGATGGCGAAAACCTGGTGGATATCCGCATCACCGTGGAAAACGGCGTGGCAAGACTTTCTGTGTTCAACACCGGCGAACCGATCCCGGAGGATTCCGTGGACCGGATCTGGGAGAAGTTTTACAAAGTCGATAAAGCCCGGACAAGAGAGTACGGTGGAAGCGGTGTGGGACTTTCCATCGTGAAGGCCATCATGGACTCCATGCACCGCGGCTACGGTGTGAAAAACTACGATAATGGTGTAGAATTCTGGATAGAACTGGATGCATCAGGAACTTGAAAGGTGTAAAGACCCTATGAAGAAAAGAAACCTTTGGGTGATAACGGGAATACTGACCTTTGCCTGCCTCTTTGGAGCCGGCTGCGGAAACGAGATCCCGGACATGGATATCGATCAGGAGAATAAGGTGACCCAGTTTGCGACGGACATCTTATTACCCAAGACCCGTTCCCGCCTTGTGGATACGGAAAAAGAGGGTATCCTCCGTGCGGAAAAGGCAAGAAAGAACGCGGAGATCCAGGCAAAGATCAAGCAGATGAAATCCGCCGATGTTTCGACGCAGGAAGAGGGAAATGATGCTTCCGTGGAAAACCTTGCAGGCGACTCTCCGTCGACCCAGCAGGAAGTGATCTATTCTGTTTCCGATGTTCCGTCTATCCTTGGACTGGATGGATTTGAAATGACCTATAACGGCTTCGAGATCACGGATCAGTACGTGGACCAGATCGGGGATTCCTCCGACTGGATGCCCACCGTGGAAGCCAGCAAGGGGTATCATCTTGTTGTGGTAAAACTGGGGCTGACAAACCGTACCGAAGGCGAGTTGACCGCAAACCTTGCAGCCCAGCCTTATTCCTATCGGATCTCCACGATCACCAATGGAAATAAAAAAGTGGGCGCCAGCTTAATGACCCTCCTGTTATCTGACTTTACCATCCTGAAAGAGACCTTTGGTCCCGGACAGTATGGGGAGTATGTTGTGATCACCCAGGTCCCCGACTCTGTGACAAGCGCGGAATCTGTCAGCCTCGTGATCAAAAAAGACGGAGAGAGTTATCATGTCTTACTCCAGTAAACAAACCGGCAATAAGACTTTTTATCTGATCGGTTTTATTGTTCTTCTTATTTTGCAATTCATAATGCATCGTCTGATCCCGTTCATGATGGATGATCTGTGGTACTCAACCAATCTTGCCACGGAGCAGCCTCTGACCGGGATCCTTGATGTTATCGAAAGCCAGATCTGGCATTTTCATCATTGGGGCGGGAGAAATATCACCCACGGTCTTTTGCAGCTGATCCTCATGGGAGGAGGACTCTTTGCGGATGTTTGCAATATCCTTGTTACCATCGCACTGGCGTTTCTTATCTGTGAACTGGCGGGAACCCGTGGATCTTATTATCTCTTTTTGGCCTCATCCCTTGTGATCCTCTTAAATGCAAACGTGAAAATGAGCATGTACTGGGAGTCGGGTTCCGTGAATTATCTGTATTCTACCACCTGGATCCTTTTGTTCCTCCTTGCCTATGTACGGCAGGATCTGCCGGGCACCGCAGCCTGGATCGTGCCCGTTGCAGTGATGACGGGATGGAGCAATGAGAACATGGGCCCCACCTGTCTGATCCTTGCTCTTATGATGATGGCGTATAACCGCTTTAAAAAGAAGGGGATAAAACCCTGGATGATCTACGGAGCGGTCCTATGCTTTATCGGGAATCTCTTTGTGATCCTGGCTCCCGGCAATTTTGTCCGTAAGGATGCCATTGAGTACTCCGGACTGGGGGAGATGCTGTGGGAACGTTTCCTATCCATGCTGACGGCAGGCGCATCTTTCCTGCTTCCGACGATCATGCTCCTTTTGGCGGTGGCGGTTGTCTATCGTTACGTGCTGAAAAAAGAATGGACTTTTGAAATCCTCTGGCTGATGATCGGAATGGCGTTATCCTACGGTGCAATGGTGTTATCGCCTCATTATCCGGACCGGGCCACCTTCGGTACCATGGTTCTTGGCATCGTCTGCGTTTTGGAAATGATCGGGGCAATGGGAAAAGAAGAAGGAAAAACGGAGCGGGTGCTCCGGATTTTTGCAGTGGCAGCCTTTGTCGGAGCCTGTTTTGAAATGTTGTATGAACTCGCTATTTTGGGTGGGATGATCTGATGACGGAACTTTTTTACATCCTGGCCGCAGTGGTGCTATTTGCGGGAAATGTTTATTCCCTTCGGGATCTTCAGATCGCGACGGGAACGGACCTGTACTTCCTACAGACCATGGGCCTGGAACAGAATGAAAAGAATATGGCGACTACGGGACTGATCATGCTGGTACTTACAGCGGTGGTCTCTTTGGTGCTTCTTCTTCCTGCCTTTTTGAACGGTAACAAGATACGAGGCAGGAGCGGAAGACTGATGTGTATTCTCGCAGCCTTTCTGACGGATCTTCCCATGGCCACGATCCTTCATGTTATGAGGATGGACTTCCCCGGAGGTGCGGCGATGATGGATCCGGACCAATGGAAAGCTTATTTTATGCCCCTTTTGAGCATCGGACTGCCCCTCGGGGTATTGATCTTTGCTTTGCTGTCAAATGAGCACCGGACAAAACAGACCCGCAGTCTTGTGCTGATGGGGATCGGCATCGCAACATCCTTTGCGGCCCTTTTTATTCCCTATGTGGGAGATCTTGTGATGTTCTGCGGGATCTGTCTTTATGCCTGGGGGCTCTTTAGCCTTTCCGAACAGGCATATGCCGGATTTGAAAAAAGACCGGTGCTTTTGCACGTGATGTACATAGCACTCGGTCTTGCCGGAATTTTGCATTTTATTACGAGACTTCAGGTTTATTGATCCGGGATCTCCGGTAACAGCCAGCCGGAATAGGAGAGGACGGAATGACTGTTAAGCAGAGAAGTATTGTTTCTCCATTCTCTCGGCGTGGAGTTCATGATCTCTAAAAAGTGACGGTTAAAGCTGGAAACGGAGCGAAAGCCCACGGTCTCACAGATGTCCAAAATGGAACGGTTTGTGGAACAAAGGAGGGTTGCGGCTTCCCAGATCCGAAGTTCGATCAGGTAGGTCAGCGGAGGCTTTCCCATGATGGAAGTAAAGGTCCGCCGGAAGTTTGTGGAACTCATGTTACAGATCTCCGGCAGGTCATCCAGAGAGATGTCCTCCTGAAAATGATTACGCATATATTGAAGAGCAGGCATGATGGAAGCGGAGTTTTTGCCGGTTTCCTCCGGAAGAGCCTGCTTTTTTTGTG
>JAFUUM010000131.1 GCA_017477805.1 Lachnospiraceae bacterium | reverse complement strand
TTTTCGAAGTCCGATCTCCTTGGTCCGCTCGGATACGGAAACCAGCATCATGTTCATGATACCGATACCGCCCACCAGAAGGGCGATGGAGGCAATGCCTGCCAGCATGGTGGACATCATGCTTGTGATCTCGTTCATGGCATCCATCAGGGAGCTCATGTTAAACACGCTGTAGCTGCCGTCGGCACCGTTAAAGATGTTTTCCAGAACAGCACGGATGCCGTTTTCACACTCGGTCATGTCATACCCGGATGCCACATAGACTTCCAAACTTGTGACATTGGCGGCTCCCGCCATATTCAGTGCGTTTTTGTAAGGAACCATCACGGAACCGTCGGAACCGGAGGTATCCGCCATGGCCGCAAACAGGCTGTCATCCTTTTTCTGGATGCCCACGATGGTGTACTCGCTTCCGTGGAGTTTTATGGTCTGTCCCAGCACCTTTTTTCCGTAAAGGACTTTGTTCACAAACTTGGAATCCACGATACAGACGTAAGAATCTCCGGCCATATCCGCTTCGTTAAAGGCCCGCCCCTCTTCCACCATATCATTATGGCAAAAATAGGTGGTGTCCTTTCCGCTGATATTGACTTTTTTATAGACTTCACCCTCAAATACGGCACTGGTGGTCAGGGAAGCCGTGGGAGAAACACCGTCTACGCCCTCCACTTTCCGGATCAGTTCGATATCGTTATCCGAAAGACCACGTTTCATTGTGGTACCGTAAGCAGAGACTGACAGGACATCCACGCCCAGGCCTTCAAACTGGCCGATGACGGAGTCCGTTGCTCCCTGAACGATGGTGATCAGGCCGATGACGGCTCCCACACCGATGATGATGCCCAGCATGGTCAAAAACGACCGGAGCTTATTGCTGATGATGTTCTGCATGGACATCTTAAAGCTCTGACGGATCAGGCTGGTAACAAAGGTGATGGGATGAAAAAATTTCTTTTTAGGCATCTTCTACCACCCCCTCACTGATCTCTCCGTCCAGGATCCGGACGATCCTGCCGGCATGGCCTGCGATCTTCACATCGTGGGTGATCATGATGATCGTTCTTCCTTCGTCATTTAATTCGTGGAACAGGTCCATGACCTGATGGCCTGTTTTCTGATCCAGGGCTCCCGTAGGCTCATCTGCCAGGAGGATCGTAGGGTTTGTGGCAATGGCTCTTGCAATAGCCACACGTTGCTGCTGTCCTCCCGAAAGCTGATTGGGATAGTTAAACATCTTGTCTGCAAGGCCGACTTTTTCCAGCATCTCTTCGACCCGGTTCTTTCTCTCCCGTTCTCCCATCCCCCAGTAGATCAGGGGCAGTTCCACATTTTCAAACGCGGTCTGTCTCTGCAGGAGCTGAAAGGACTGGAAGATAAATCCGATCTCTTCTCTTCGGATCCGGGCCAGTTCACTCTCTGTCTCATCCGCGATGAGTCTGCCGGAGAGCCAGTAATTTCCTTCCGTAGGAACATCCAGACAACCGATGATGTTCATCAACGTGGATTTTCCGGATCCGGAGGGTCCAAGCACCGCAAGGAATTCTCCCCGGTCCACGGTAAGATCCACACCTTTTAATGCAAGAAAGGTCTCTTCACCCAGTTCGTATGCCTTGGTGATGCCTTCCATGCGTAAGATCTCTTCGCTCATTTACTCCACCGTCATACCGTATCTGGCTGCATAGTTGATAGGTTTCCAGATCACATCCCCTTCGGAAAGTCCCTCAAGGATCTGAATATAGGTTCCGTTGCTGATACCGACTTTTACTTCTTTTGTCACAAGGCTCTTTCCGTCTTCGGACAAAATGTTTACGGTGCAGACTCCGTCAGGGGCCGTAGTCACCGCATCTGCCGCAAGGGTCAACGCCCCCTCGATATCATTGGTGTAGAGTTTGACTTCCACGCTCATACCGCAGCGGGACTCTTCATCCGCATCGAACTCTACCTCAGAGCGGAAATAGGATACGCCGTTCTCCAATGTTGCAACCTTGGAGATCTTCCGGATCTTGCCGTCATACAGTTTATCCAGAGCATCCACGATGATCTCCACATCTTTTCCTTCGGAAACACCGAGGATATCGTACTCGTTGATCTTGATATCCACCTTTAAGGTATCGAAATTCGTTACAGTGGCAAGAGCACCGGTCAGAGTATCTCCCTTTTTATAAGGCAGGGATGTGATCACACCGTCCACGGGAGCGACGATCACTGCATCATCCAGCTGACTCTTTAAGTCTGCCAGTTTCAGGGTGTTCACACTGTTGTCCGCCTGGGCCTTGGAAAGTTCCACCTGGGTGGACAGGCTCTGGAGCTGTTCGTTGGTGCTGCGCTCGATGGCATTATAGTTATCCAGGGCGTTTAAATAGGTATTTCTTGCCGTGATGACGGAATCATACAGGCTGTCCAGTTTGTTCTCTTCCGCGCGCTCTGCCTGCTTTTTGCTCTGCTCGTACGCGGATACCGCATTGTTATACGCCATGGCGGCGCTTTCCACTGCTTTGTCCTTCTGGGCCTGGGTATAGACTGCCGTGACTTCCTGTTGCTGGGCCTGCTTATAAGACAGATATGCACTGTCTACCTGGGCAGAACTTACGACCGCGGCGCTCAGGCCATCATTGTTTAATGCAACTTCATTGTTGTAATTGATCTGGGCATTTAAAAGCTGGGCATAGGCGCTGTCGATCTGGCTCTGGGCACCGAGGAGTGCCTGATTTAAGCCGTTATCCAGGTCGTACTTATAATTCTCATAACTCTGGGTAGCAGACTTGATACTGAGAGCACTGGTCCTCTGAGCCGTTGTCATGGATGCTTCCAGTTCTTTGATGCTCTCTTCCAGTGTAGACGTATCCAGGGTCGCAAGCACGTCTCCTGCTTTGACCTCGTCTCCTTCTTCCACATTCAGGGTAAGGATCCGATAACCGCTTAAGCGGGATCTTGCCTGTTCTTCCGTCACGGGAGTGATATTTCCGGTAAAGGAATGATAGGTCTTGATATCCCGGCGGGTAACGGTCTCCTGTTCATATCCTGCCAGAGAAGTCTGGCCGGATCTGCTGCGGAAAAAGATCACCACAGCTGCTGCGATGACAAGGAGCACCACCCATTTGATCCATTTCCTTTTCTTCTTTGCTTTCTTCTTTACCACCGGCTGTTCCGGATTTTGCTGCTTACTCACTGTCTATCCTCCAAAAGCACGTTTCTTAGTTTCTTAAACGTTTACAACACAGTTTTCATTTTTCCACAGTTCCGGGGTTTTGACAAGGTTTGTTGCCATTAACCGTCCGATCCGGCTGCCTGCTGCAAACGCCCTATTTACAAGAGTTCCGGGCCATTCTTCACAATTTGTTTATTCTTTTTTAAGAATACTTTCCTTTTGCAAAATCTAATTTGGCACAACCATACCGGCTTAAAAACATGTTAAGATTGTCCGATTGAGCCGGGGATAGGATGCTGATAAGATAGGTAATGCACGTTATATCTATATCAAAGGAGTTTTTATGAACTTATTAACCGACAAAACAAAAAAGAAACAGTTTATCATGACCTATGCCGTGTTCCTTGCAAACGGCATGCTGGCCTTATCCATCGGATCCCTGCTCCCCTTTATCCGGGATCAGAGAGGTCTTGATTATGCTTTCTGCGGACTCATCGTCAGCCTTCATTCCGTAGGTAATCTCATCTCCGGATTTATGGCAGGCGCCCTTCCCTTATGGATCGGCCGGAAAAAGAGCATCCTTCTTTTTGAACTTTTCTTCCCTCTGTCCTTCCTCATCATCTTATTCGGAAACAACAACTTCCTGCTGGCCTTTGCTTTCTTTGCCACAGGCCTTGCAAGGGGCGCTTCCAGTAACTATTGCAACACCAAGATCAATTCCATCGCCACCGGCGTTGCCTGGGTACTAAACGGACTTCATGCCATGTTCGCCATCGGTGCTTTTGTTTTCCCGCTGCTCCTCATGCTGATCACAAAGGATTCCGGCGAGATGTGGGTTTGGGCCTGCGGCGGTCTGATGATCCTTGGCGTTATCACCTGGATCATTTATCTGCTGATCCCCGAAGCGGATGAAACAAAGAACGCTTCCGAAAAAGAAAACAAAGCTGAGGTCAAAGAAAAGACCGATCTCTTCGGTTTCTTCAAAGAGCCTCTTTTCTACATCTGCACCGGAACCTTATTCTTTTATCTCTGTGCGGAGCAGGGCGTCATCGGCTGGATGATCACCTACTTTAAGGACACAGGCCTCCTGCCTCCAAACCTGGCTCAGGTCACTGCCAGCATCCTCTGGGTCATGATCCTTGCAGGCCGCCTGACCACGGCTTATGCTTCCACCAAGGTAAAGAAAGAAAATCTCCTGCCTGCCATGGGCTTTGGCATCGTTGCTTTCTTTATTGTTCTGATCCTCAGTAAGACCACTCTGCCCATCGTCATCGGTATTATGGGCTTTGGTTTCTCCATGGCCGGGATCTACGCCACCACCGTATCCTTTGCGGGTGAGCTCATCAAGAAGTACTCCCTGGCATGGAGTTTTATCCTTACCACCGCCAGTTTCGGATCCATCCTGATGCCCTCCATCATCGGACTCATCGCAGAGAACATCAGCATTGCCACAGGCATGGCCACCATCGCCATCGCTCTTGTCATCGATATGCTGCTGATCTTCACCCTGGTTGGGTACATCAAGAAACACAGAAGTACAGAAAATGCCTGAATGAAGGTACAATAAAAAGACCACCGGATCGATTGTTCACACATGCCAATCCGGTGGTTTTCTAATGCATATTTAGTTTATTTGATCCGCAGAAGGATCACGCTGTGAGCAGGAAGTTTTACCTTCAGGCTTCCGCCCTCCAGGCTGTATCCTGTAAACTCTTTTTCCGTTACTTTCTCTTCCGTACGGAAATCATTAAAGGCTCTCACATCCTCTGCATGGACGATCTTAGCTTCCAGGATTTCCTTCGCCTCATAGTGAAGAAGATCCACTTCCGCTTCTTTATCATCCTTTAGACTTAAGTTGCTCATGGTCAGGGTGATCACCCCGTCAGCTTTGGACGCGGACGAGGAAAGAAGCGGGATCTCATCTTCCTTGGGGCCTTCCGTCTCCTGTTCCGTGATATAGGAGTGCAGAAGCGTTGCCCCCTGATGATGGCGATACATGCGGAAGACATAGAAAGTAGGCGTCTTCACCATATCGGGTCCGTCCGTTAAAACAAGGGACTGCAGAACGTTTACCATCTGGGCGATGTTGGCCATCCGGACTCTCTTGCAATGATGATTGAAGATATCCATGGTTGCACTGGCGATGAGGGCATCCCGCATGGTGCTCTGCTGGTACAAAAAGCCGGGATTGGTCCCCTCTTCCACATCGTACCAGCCGCCCCATTCATCCACGCAAAGACCGATCTTGCCATCGGGATCAAAGTCCTCTAAGACAGCTTCGTTCTTCTTGATGGTGGTCTCCATGTACAGGGCCTTGTTCAGACTCTTGTACCAGAAGTCATCGGAGTATGCGGTGGCACTGCCCTTATTATCCCATCCGTCAGGGAACACATAATGATGGATGGTGATCAGATCCATAAATCCATGTGCCCACGCCGGGGCATCTTCAAAACAGGTTTTCAAAACCGTCTTGGTCCATTTGGTCTCACTGGTGCCGGGACCCACACAGATCTTTTGGATCGGGTTATCCTTATCATAGTTCTTCAGGAAAGACTGATAATGACGGTATAAGTCTCCGTAGTAGGAGGCACGCATATTGCCGCCACAGCCCCAGGATTCGTTTCCTACCGCAAAATAGTCCACCTTCCAGGGCTTTTCTCTGCCGTTTTCTTTACGCAGTTCCGTCATGGGAGAAACGCCGGTGCCTGTCATGTACTCCACCCACTCGGACATCTCCCGGACGTTACCGCTGCCAAGGTTTCCGTTAACGTAGGTCTTACAGCCCAGCATCTCGCAAAGCTTCATGAACTCATGGGTTCCGAAACTGTTATCTTCCGTCACACCGCCCCAGTTGGTGTTCACGATCTTCTTTCTCTTCTCCTTGGGGCCGATACCGTCCATCCAGTGGTATTCATCCGCGAAGCAGCCGCCGGG
>JAFUUM010000130.1 GCA_017477805.1 Lachnospiraceae bacterium | reverse complement strand
GCGGTAGGAGAAAAAAACCAATCCACAGCATCTTCAACAGCATACCCGAACCTATAGAGAAGGTAAAGAATGGGTATGACTATATAATACGAGGAGAAAACGGATTGATACCGTTGATCTATGGGAGCATCTTTTTGATGACGCTCCTTTGCACAGCAGTCTATATATTTATCTGGCATAAACACTATAACGTGAACATCTGCCTGATCTTTACCTTTATCCCCGTATCCTGTCTGGGACATCTGCTCTTCAGCATTTCCGACGACCTGGGGGAGGCGTTGACGGCGCAGAAGTTTATCTACCTTGGGGGGACATTTCTTCAGATCTTCATTTTGTTCAGTATCATGAACCTGTGCCAGATCGAAGTAAAGAGATGGATCAGGACGCTTCTGTTCATCGTCTGTTCCGTGACGTTCTGCAGCGCCCTGACCATTGGCCATAACGACTGGTTTTATAAGAAGATCACCTTTGAACTGGTGGGCGGTGTACCGGTCCTCAGCAGAGAATACGGATGGCTCCACGGCGTTTACTACGGCGTGGTCATGGCCTTTTTTGCAGTTGGCTTAGTGGTGATCTGTTATTCCTGGATGAAGAAAAAACAGGTTCCCCGTACCGTCATTTCCCTGCTGGTGATCCCCTATATCATCGTTCTTGTCAGCTATTTTCTTGGAAGAAGGATCTACAGCCGTATGGATTTCATGCCGGTGGGTTACCTCATCGCCCAGATCCTTTACATCATCATCTCCGAGCGGATGAACCTGTACGATGTGGCGGATACCGTGGTGGATTCCATGGTGCGGGAACAGGCCATCGGGTATATCTCTTTTGACTTTGAGTACCGGTATTTAGGAAGCAACGAAGTGGCAAGACGCATCCTTCCGGAGATCGAAAAGCTATCCGTGGACGAGGTTTTCGGATATCAGTCCGCGGAGCGGCAGATCCGCCACTTTTTGGATGATTTTAAGGAGAACCCGGAAAATAACCAGTTTTCCTACACGTTTCACAGTGAAAACGGAAATGAGGAAGAGGATAAGATCTACAGTGTGACCGTCAGCTTCCTCTATGACGGGTATCACAAATGCGGCTACATGGTCACCTTTGTGGATGATACCGCAAACCGAAAGTACATCAGCCTGCTGGACACTTATAACGAGGAATTAAAATCCGAGGTGGAAGCAAAGACAAATCATATCGTGGAGATGCATGACAACCTGATCATGAGTCTCGCAGCCATGGTAGAAAGTCGGGACAACTCCACGGGCGGTCATATCAAGAGGACCAGTGAGGCAGTGCGGATCCTCATCGATGCCATCATGGAAGAAGGAAAGCTATCTTTGCCCGAAGAATTTTGCAAGGATGTGGTCAAAGCTGCACCAATGCATGATCTCGGAAAGATCGCCGTGGATGATGCCGTGCTCCGTAAACCCGGAAAATTCAAGCCGGAGGAGTACGAAAAGATGAAGCTCCATGCCGCAGAGGGGGCAAAAGTCATCCATGAGATCCTTTTGCATACGGATGATGAGTCTTTTAAGATGGTGGCGGAAAACGTGGCCCATTATCACCATGAACGCTGGGACGGATCCGGATACCCGAGGAAACTTTCGGGAGATCAGATCCCGCTGGAAGCCCGGATCATGGCTATCGCGGATGTGTATGATGCACTTGTGAGTAAAAGGGTATATAAAGATGCTTTCAGCTTTGAAACGGCAAATGCCATCATTATGAATGACATGGGGACGAAGTTCGATCCGGGACTGAAGAACGCGTACATAAGCGCCAGACCGAAACTGGAGAGATATTATAGATCGGTGAATGCTTCATAAGGTACGGTAAATTAAAAACAAGACAACCTGTCGATCAGGCTGTCTTGTTTTTGTTCATGATGATGCTTCCATTGATGGTTCCGTTTTTCTGCATGAGCTTGATGGCTTCCTGCGCCAGTTCGCAGAACATATAAACATCGGAACCTGCCTCCACGTAACCCTTGGACGCTTCGAAATAACGAAGGGCCTGCTCAATCTTGCCTGCGGTCATGACATGACCGTTGCAGTAAAAAGTGCCGGTCGCAGTATCGAAATGACTTTCGGCATATTTGGATTCGACGGGGATCCCGTAGGCCGTTGTCAATCCTTTGATCAGTTCTTCCTTTAACATTTTTTTCTCCTGATGAAGTAGCGGGACTTTTATCCAAAGGCATAGTATACACACTTTTTTGAAAAAGAAAATAGGTTTTGAAATATTCAGAAAACTATTTTTTACATTTCAGTTTCCTTGTTAATATTCGTACTTTGCGGTAGAGTATCCATAATCGGTGTGATCAGGGGAAGATCAAACTCGTTTCTGAAAGGTTATGAAGCAATGAAGAAGAACTTAAAAAAGATGATCGGCTACTACCGGCCTTACATCGGAACATTCCTCCTGGATATGTTCTTTGCTTTTCTGGCATCCCTGATCAGTCTTGTGATACCCATGGTAGTGCGGTATATCACATCTGACGTGATCAACATGGAAGCGGATATCGCAGTCCGTCGTGTCATCACTCTGAGCTCGCTGTTGATCGTTCTAGTGCTGCTGCAGTTTTTATCCAACTATTACATTGCCTACATCGGACATGTGATGGGCGCAAAAATGGAATACGACATGAGAGCGGAGATCTTCGATCATTACCAGAAGTTATCGTTCTCTTTCTTTGATGAGCAGAAGGTGGGACAGCTCATGAGCCGTATCACCACCGACCTGTTCGATATTTCGGAACTGCTGCATCATGGTCCGGAGAACATTGCAATTTCCGTGATCAAGATCTGCGGTGCTCTTATCGTGCTCTCCGGCATCAGCGGCTATCTGACCCTTGCGGCCTTTGCACTCCTCCCGCTGATGTTTGTTTATGCCTTTATCTTAAACCGTAAGATGAAACGGGCATTCCGGGAAAACCGTGCGAAGATCGCCGAGATCAATACCCAGATCGAGGATAATCTTTCCGGCATCCGTGTGGTGAAATCCTTCGCCAACGAGGAGATCGAGAACGAGAAATTCAAAGTCGGCAACGACGGATTTTTGCGTGCCAAAAGACGGAGCTATTTCTACATGGGCTTTTTTCAGTCCGGTATGACGGCGTTCACCATGCTGATCAACGTGACGGTCATTATGGCCGGCGGTGTGATGATCGCAAGGAACATGGTGGACATCCCGGATTTTGTGGCGTTCCTTCTGTATATCAATGTCTTTACAGACCCTGTCCGGACGCTGATCGACTTCACGGAACAGTTCCAGAACGGTTATTCCGGCTTTGAGCGTTTTGCGGAGATCCTTGCCATTGAGCCTGACATTCAGGATAAGCCGGATGCGGCAGTGTTGGATCATGTTCGGGGAGATATCGAATTCAAGGATGTTCCTTTAAGTACAACGAGACGGCCCACAGAGTCCTTCGGCATATCAACCTGGATGTAAAGGCCGGTTCTTATGTGGCGTTGGTAGGATCTTCCGGCGGCGGAAAAACAACCCTTTGCAGTCTGATCCCCAGGTTTTATGATGTGACGAGCGGCAGCATCCTCATCGACGGAAAGGATATCCGGGATGTGACGCTTAAGAGCCTTCGGGACAACATCGGTATCGTTCAGCAGGATGTGTACCTGTTTGCGGGTACGGTGTATGATAATATCCTCTACGGAAAACCCGGTGCCACCAGAGAAGAAGTCATCGAGGCGGCAAAACTGGCCAATGCCCATGAGTTCATCATGGGACTTCCCAAGGGCTATGACACCGATATCGGACAGCGGGGCATAAAGCTTTCCGGCGGCCAAAAGCAGCGTCTTTCCATCGCCAGAGTCTTTTTGAAGAACCCGCCCATCCTCATCTTTGATGAAGCCACCAGCGCCCTGGACAACGAAAGCGAGAACATTGTAAAAGAGTCCTTGGAGCGTCTTGCCAGCAACCGTACCACCTTTGTCATCGCCCACAGGCTTTCCACTATCCGGAATGCTGAGCGGATCCTGGTGCTGACGGAGAACGGCATTGAAGAGACCGGAACCCATGAAGAACTCATGGCAAAGGATGGCATTTACGCCCAGCTTTATAAGTGGACAAGATAGGAAGAATATGGAACATTTATCGGAAAATCGGACTGTCAGAGCGATCCTGACCAATATCGTTCTGGCGGCGATCTCTCTTTTTGTAAACGGATTTGGGATCTACCTGACCATGCGGGCCGGCATCGGAGCGGCGCCCTGGGATGTGTTTAATCTGGGACTTTCAAAGACCTTCGGGATCTTATACGGCACCGCATCCATTACGGTGTCGGTATCTATCCTGGTGATCGATATCCTTCTTCGGGAACCCATTGGTTTCGCCATGGTCATCGATGCCGTGGTGGTGGGAAAATCCGTGGACTTTTTTAACCGTTTCGTTCCCGTGGAAACCCCGGAACACATGCCCGGCAGGATCCTTTTGCTGTTCATCGGCATGGCGATCATTGCATATACCCAGATGTTTTATATGAAAGCTTCTTTGGGATGCGGACCCCGGGATACGCTCCTTGTGGGGCTGAAAAAACGCCTAAAGCACGTTCCCATCGGTGCAGTCAGCATCGGACTTCTCAGCATGGCCACCGCCATCGGATACCTGCTTGGCGGCCCCGTAGGACTTGGCACCGTGCTCTGTGCCCTCTGTCAGGGACCTATCATGCAGTGGGCTTTTGAGTCCCTGCATTTTGATGCCACAAGGATCCGGCACCAGAATTTCGCAGCATCCCTGGGAGTCATCGGAAGAAGGCTTCGGGTACATCGATCTTAATGGAAGAATAGTAATAAAAACGGACAGCCAACGAGGGCTGTCCTTTTTGAATGATCGTATTATTTTTCAGTTATTCCTTTTTCATACCCGCTTTCCGTAAAGGTCATTTTGGTAACTGGGCATATGCCCGGTAAAAAAGTGGTAATTCCGGCGAAATGCCGAGAGGAAACAAGAGCAGCAAACTGGCTGCAATCCGCGGAGGACTCCGCAGGAAGTGAAGCAGCTATAGCATAGAAAAGCGTGAGGGTCAAGAGGATCCCTTTAATGTGATCATGAGAAATCAATCTGATATATTAATCCAGAGTCTCCATAAATGCATCTATAAAGCGATTAATTTGAGTAAGCTGTTTGTAACTTGCTGATGATAATTTATCTGCAATTTGTTTTCTTAATAGTTTTGCTTGGGTCTCTTGCTGAGCTATGTTGTCCGTATCTCGAACGATGTCTTCTATTCTGACGTGGAAAACATTGCAGGCATCCACAATGCGTTCCAAAGTAAAATGGCGTCGACCCTGTTCCAATTGAGAGTAATATTGAGTGTCTAAGTCTAATTCATAGGCAAGTTGTTCCTGCGTCATATGATTGAGCAGCCGGTATTTCTTAATTGCTTTTGCAATTCTCAGATAGTCTTTTTCTGTCATTTCCAATCCTCAATACCAATTAGTAGTTCTGTATTAAGTTTAAATGGAAAGCTGTCACATCAAAAATAGCAGAAAGATATACTGTATATAGCATACTGCACTATTTTACGGCATGCAGTTTGGCAAAAATGCTTATATTTAAGGGCTTTTACGGATGCTATACTATATATATCTGATAGACATAGTCGAAAACTAATATGATCTAAAAACAGTTTTGATGGATAAATCCTATGAGAAGCAGATATCGAAGTGGACCCCATACTGTGGAATGCCCCAAGTGTGGGAACTATATGACTTGGAATCCGCATCAGGGACCAATGGGAGCGTGGAAATGCCTTATTGGTGGCCTGCAGATTGATTATAAATAGCTGTTGGGTGCATATGTTGGTAAAGAGCGCCGGTTTTGAAAAGAGACCGGCGTATTATTCTGCAATCAAGCCAAATTGGTTGACATGTTACTACGATGGCATTTCCTACTTTTGTTTATAGGAGCAGCAGAGGAGAGATTTCGGGCCAGTGATAATCTTACTTATGCCAAGAGGATTATTCATGAACGTGGAGTACGAGAAAAGCTGTATGAGGGAACAATAAGATGAAGACAGACAGTATACCCTTCCGTCGAGCGCCCGTGGGATCGGTGGAAAACAAAAATAAAAATACCTGATTGGGATTTCTATACTTTTTTTATTAATCGGAGCCGTTTCAATACTTCGCCGGAAATATCTATATGCTTGGACGATATGTTAACCATCGACAGGATGAAGGAAGAGTCTTTGCTCTATGCAAAAGCATTTTCGGCGCATGGAATCGGTAAAGGAGATATTGTTCCGATTGGTTTACTGCCGTGCAATGAGGCAATTGTACTCTTTTTTGCGTTGAACCGAATGGGGGCTATTTCGTCTTTTGTGAAAGCAGAGTCTCTTCGGGAGATGGATAGTTATTGTAAAAAGTATCAGTCCAAACTTTATATATTTGGAGATTCAATCGAGAACATAAAAGTATATACATCAGAAGATTTTAAAGAAAACGCAGTAAAGGTGGTTGATCTGTCTGGTTTCATGCAACAAGGAAATACTGTAAATAAACAAATAGAAGGTGGATCGAAAGATGATGCGGCTTTTATTTGCTATACAAGTGGATCAACGGGAGAACCTAAGGCAATTGTCTTAACAAACAGAAACTTGATGGCTTCAATGATTGCTATAGAAAAGACATGTCATATGCGGTTGGGACCCAAAGGCAAAAGCTTGCAGGTGGTTCCTTTTAATTATCCCTATGGATTTTTGATCTCCACAATGTACCCGATGTATGTGGGAAAGACCGCTGCACTAACGCCCGGTCTTAGGCTGGAGGATGCCGTTGATTGGATAAGAAGGTATAAACCCACTTATATTCAGGCGGTCCCGGCTTTTTATAAGGAACTGATAAAACAATTAAATCTTAGTAGTGAGGACCTATCATTTCTCAAAGTAGAAGTTAGCGGAGGAGATACCTTAGAAATAGATACAAAAAAGGCTCTCAAAGAATGCAACAGAAAGCATCATAGCAGAGCATTAATCTGTGATGGAAGCGGAAACGGAGAAGGGGGAGGATGCCTGACAACATCTGCAACTTTAGGGCGCATAAATTGGAAAAGTGTAGGCAAACCGCTTAAAGGATCAAATGTAAAAGTTATTGATCCAAATTCCAGAGAAGAACTCGGCTATGGGAGGACTGGTATCCTTTGTTTTTCGGGTCCGATGATTATGAAGGAATATTATAACGACCCGGAAGCAACAAGCAGGGTTTTGATTAAAGAAGATGGGGAGATTTGGTTTCATTCAGATACATACGCACACATAGATCGGAAAGGTTATGTTTATCTGGATGGAAGGAATCGACGCTTTTTCATTACCTTTGATAAAGCGG
>JAFUUM010000129.1 GCA_017477805.1 Lachnospiraceae bacterium | reverse complement strand
TTTCTTTTTTCTTTGTTATTCGAAATCTTCTTTTCACCTGTTGTACTCATAGTTTTTTCTTCCTCCCTATTTTCTCTTCCCTAGCATAAGAAACCGCCAGCCCCCTCAAAAGGCGCCATTTTCCATGGTGGTGTTCTTTTTTTAGGAAGCCGGATAAAAAATCAACACCATTTCCGAAAATGAAACCTTATTTTGGTTTACCTCCTTTTTTATGATGAACTTGCCGGTTTATGTGACCGGCAACGAAACGGAAGGCGGAGGATCAGGATGAACGAGATGAAAAAGCCCGTATTGTTGGACGATAACGGAACCTTTGAACTGGAAGATGCGGATCTGTGGAACGATCTGTATTTCCCTCTGGCGGGAGAATACGGCCTAAAGAGCAGCATTACCCCCACTCTTGCAGGAGATGCAAAGACGGATCAAAATCACTTTCTCTTATCCCCCGTCAGCATTCTGGATCTCAGCGACCACCGTCTTGCCCGGAACTTCTGGTGCATTGTCGACGGGACAAAAGTCTGGTCCGCAAACGGCAACAGCGCAAAGCAGAATGCAGAGCGGCTGACAGCGGAAGGAAAAGAACAGTGCAGGGTAAGGGCCGGTTACATGTGGCATGAGGTCACAAGAGAAAACAAGGACCTCGAAATAAAAGCAAGCATCACTTCCTTTATTCCATATGATGCCAATACGGAGGTCCATATCATCCGCCTGGAAAACATCGGTGAGGAGAGCCATTCCGTCCGGTTTTTCCCGGCTTATCCCATTTACGGGCGAAGCGCGGACAATATCCGGGATCACAGACATGTGACCGCCCTTCTTGGAAGGATCGAGGTGACGGACCGGGGGATCATCGACCATCCCACCTTCTCCTTTGATGAAAGAGGACATCAATTGGCGGATGCCATGTATTTTGCGGAAGCGGTGGATGAAGACGGAGAGTTCCCGGAAACCTTTTATCCGGTGCTTTCGGAGTTCGTCGGAAGAGGGACCCCGGACTGGCCGGAGGCTATTGTGGCAACTGCTGCAAAGGGAGCACAGGCAACCGAGGGGTGCGGCAGGGTAAAGGAGCCCATGGGCTTCTTCCCCGGAGACCGGGTGGACGGTCAGGAAGCCATCGGAGCCTTCCGGTTTGGGGAACGGCATCTTGGCCCCGGGGAAGAGATGGCTTACGTGGTCTACGCAGGCATTGTCAAAGATGAAGCGGAACTAAGGCGCATCCGGGAGAGCATCGGCAGCCTGAAAGGTGCCGAGGAGAGCCTGAAACATACAAAGAGTTACTGGATCAGCAAGGTCAACATCCGGTTCCATACGGGTAACCGGGAGTTTGACAGATTTATGAGATGGACCGCTTTTCAGCCGGAACTTCGCCGGATCTTCGGCTGTTCCTTCCTGCCGCACCATGATTACGGAAAAGGCGGCAGAGGCTGGAGAGATCTCTGGCAGGATTGCCTGGCACTGCTGATGATGGATCCTTCCGGTGTGAAGCAGATGCTCCTTGGAAATTTCGCCGGGGTCCGTATCGACGGTACTAACGCCACCATCATCGGAAGCCGCATCGGAGAGTTCAAGGCAGACCGGAATTCCATCACCAGAGTCTGGATGGACCATGGCGTCTGGCCTTATCTCACAACGGCCCTGTACATCCACCAGACCGGGGATGTGAGCATTTTATTGGAAGAATGCAGTTACTTCTGTGACCGCCAGATCTTCCGGGGACAGAAGTTTTCGGAAGCACCGGCGCCGGAGGGAGGAAGACTCTTAAATGATGCCGGAGCCGTATACATGGGAACGGTTTTGGAACACCTTCTGATACAGAACCTGACGGCATTCTGGGAGGTTGGCGAGCACAACATGATCCGCCTTCGGGATGCGGACTGGAATGATGCATTGGATATGGCGGGAGCCCGGGGCGAGAGCGTTGCCTTTGCAAGTGCCTACGCCGGAAACCTGGAAGACTTATCGAAGCTCCTGCGTTCCGGGATCTTACCTGTGACCAAGATCCACGTGCTGGAACAGCTGGGGATCCTGCTGCGGGATGAGGAAACCCTTTACGAGGACGCTGAGGGAAAACAAGCCCTTTTGGAAGAATACATGGCCGGAGTCGCCTCCTTTGTGGAAGCCGGCAGGATCGCCGTGGATACGTCGGAACTGGCGGAGAACCTGCACCGGAAAGCAGAGTGGCTGAAAAAACGGATCCGGGAAGAAGAGTGGATCGAGGGAAAAGACGGAGAAGGCTGGTTTAACGGGTACTACGACAACAGCGGCCGCAAACTGGATCTCAGCATTCCCGGGAAAAAGAACATGACGCTGACGGGCCAGGTATTCTCCGTGATGAACGGCATTGCGGACAGACAGCAGGTGGAAAAGATCGTCAAGAGCGCCGACGGCCTTTTATACGATGCGGAACACGGCGGCTACCGACTCAATACCGACTTCGGTGAAGTCAAGACCGATATGGGCAGGATGTTCGGTTTCGCCTACGGGGAAAAGGAAAACGGTGCGGTGTTCTCCCATATGGCGGTGATGTACGCCTACGCTCTGTACCAGCAGGGCTTTGCCAAAGAAGGGTATAAAGCCTTAAATACCCTGTTTACCGCATCCGGGCATTTTGAAACTTCCCGGATCTACCCCGGGATCCCGGAGTATTTCGGGTATAGCGGAAGAGGACTCTACAGTTACCTGACAGGAGCGGCCAGCTGGTACCTCCTGACGGTGGTGATGAAGATGTTCG
>JAFUUM010000128.1 GCA_017477805.1 Lachnospiraceae bacterium | reverse complement strand
AATTCAAATTCTCCCTGCTTCTGGTTATAAAAATGAATCCCCGTCAGGTCAGAAGGCATCAGATCCGGTGTGAACTGGATCCTCTTAAAATCGCTGCCGATGCTCTTTGCAAATGCCCGAAGCAGCATGGTCTTTCCCGTACCGGGAAGATCCTCCAAAAGCACATGGCCGGAAGCAATGAGACAGATGCAGATCTGCTCGATCTTCTCTTCTTTTCCGACGATGACTTTGGAGCAGTTTTCCGTGATCTTTTCTTTAAATACCTTGAAATCCTCTGTGTTCACTTTTTCGCCCCCATAAAACTGTTATTTCCGATTCTCCCGTATGGTGCGGATACCGCACCAGATCATATACACAGACACCAAAACGGATCCGATGGTATCCAAATCCCGGTGTCCGAGAAGCCCCCAAAGATAAAGGCGGTAAGCACCGACCGAAAGCAGTCCTCCAATGCGTAGAGCCACACAATGGCGGCGGACATGGCCATGAGGTGCAGGATCTTTCTCTTCAGTTCTTTTCCGAAGGAAACCTTTTCGTTCATCGTCAGCCGATCTCTCTTTCTTCCCGGAAATAGAACCGCCAATATGATCCGTCATTAACCTGCACCGGCTGAAATTCTTCTTCGATCCAGTTCATCAGCCATTCGTTGTTTTCCAGTTCCGCAATGAGTTCTCCAAAACCGGAAGACAGGATCACAACATCCGGCATCTTCTCAGGATTCAATTCAAAATAGTACTCCAGGGACTCGTTGTAGGTCGGGGTGGACATTACCGTGGGTGCGGACACTTCCACATCCTCATACAGATACCCCAAGGTATCCACGGGATCGCCGATGATCCAGATCTTGTCCCCGGGATGGATAAACCACTTCCACTCTCTCATACTGTCCCGCTGTCTCACCGCCCCCTCTTCATCCGTCACGATCCCCATGGCAGGGCCGGAACGCACCAGGCCGTACTCATCCCGCAGGGACATGATCTGGCCTCTTCCGTAAAGGGGGATATGAAGGTACACGCACCGAAACAGGAGCACCGTCAAAAAGGCGGTGACAAAAACAGGGAACAGCCACTGCTTCTTCTCCCCCTGCCTGCGAAGATAATTACCTATGGGGATCAGCGAAATTCCCACAAAGATCAGCATATAGGGAATAGACTGCAGCATGGCCGCATCCGTCAGGATCATGGTTGCAAAAAGGCTGATCAGGGAGATCCAAAATGCCGAACGATACAAGGCATATTCTTCTTCATCGCAGTTCTTCCGAAGGACAAAGCCAAGCACCATCGTAAACAGCATGGGCAGGCCGTAAGCTCCTCTGTTGTCCGCTTCGATGACATAAAAGATCAAAAAAGCCAGCATGATGGCTGCCCCGGCGGATACTGCGAAGATCTTATCCCGCTTCAAAAGAAAGCTAAGGATCGCTCCCGCCAGGATGAGGACTGCAAGCATGCCAGATAAGACCGCAGCGTTCCCGAGGTAGGACAGGAACTTCGCACCGGGTGCCACCGTATGAGAAGGCTCCACAGAGAGAGCGGCATCCAGGATCTTTCCAATGACTTCCGGCGACAGATAGGTAAAGAGATAGCCGATGAAAGCGCCTCCGATCAGCACGCAGACAAGGGTGAACACACCAATATCCCGGACTTTTTTGTCAGAGATCTTCCACAGGATCAGTACCGCAGCAAGATATACCAAAACCGCAGAGGGATATGAAAATACCTGCAGGCACAATGAGATTGCGGAAAGGATCACGTACAGGAACTTCCCGGTCACTCTGTATTCTTCCAAAAACAGAAGCAAAAGCGTCCCGAAGTAATGCTGCATATCCCCGAACTCCGGCACCAGAACCTCTTTCGGAGAAGTCAGGACATAAAGGAGGAGTGCAAAAAATGCCGTTTCTTCCGAGGATACCCGCTTGATGGCACGGTTAATAAACAGTCCCAAGATTACCCGAAATAAGAGCCCCATGAACTGGATATAGATGAGGATCCCATCCGTCCCACCGGTAAGGACCATAAAGGGCTTCATCAGGATCGCACACAAAAAAGCAGAGGTCTGATGCGGCTCCCACATCTGAAGCACGGGAAGATCCCCTTTCAGAAGCCGAAGTCCCATGGCAAGCTGATATTCCGAATCATAATTCACATTCATAAAGACCATGGCGGTGCTGACGATCACAGTTGCGATCACCAGAAACCATCTCAGTCTTTTATTCATTATCTTTTTCATGCAATCATCATACCACAAAGCAGCCGGTTATATCATTTTTTCCCCGCCTGTGATACACTATAACAGGCTAAAAAATTGCAAAGGATCTGGATATGTACAAATTATCGATCATCATTCCGGTTTATTATAATTCCGATACGCTGGAAGCACTCTATGAAGACCTGAAAGCAAAGGTTCTGCCAAAGCTGGAAGACTACGAGATCGTCTGTGTGGACGATGGTTCCGGCGATAACTCCTGGGAAGTCATGAACGCTCTTCGGGAAAAGGATCCCAAGATCCGCTGCGTACGTCTTTCCCGGAATTTCGGTGAGCACTCCGCTCTCCTTGCGGGACTCTCCGTCTGTACCGGCGACTGCGCCGTGACCAAGCAGGCCGATCTGCAGGAAGACTCCACTCTTATTCTGGAAATGCTGGAGTCCTGGAAAAAGGGAAACAAGGTGGTTTTGGCCGCCAGAAAAGAACGGAAAGAAAACCCCGTTAAGGTCTTCTTTGCAAACCGTTATTACTCTCTGATCCGCAAGATGGTCAACAAGAATATGCCCGCAGGCGGCTGTGACGGCTATCTCATCGACCGCAGAGCCATTGAAGTCCTGAAGCTGATGGATGAGAAGAACTCTTCGTTAACGCTGCAGGTTATGTGGATCGGTTTTCAGACGGATGTGATCTACTATGTCCGTCAGGACCGTGAAGTGGGAAAATCCCGCTGGACCCTGTCCAAAAAGATCAAACTGGTGATGGACTCCATCATGAGTTTTTCCTACAAACCCATGCAGATGATGATGGGAATGGGTATCATCTTCGATATCCTTGCCGTGATCATGATCATCTCCGTATTGGTAGAAAAATTCACCGTGGGAACCCCCGTAGACGGCTGGGCTTCCCTGATGTGCGTGGTCCTTTTGGGCTTCGGCCTCATCATGATCATGCTTGGTCTCATCGGAGAATACATCTGGAGGACGCTGGATGCTTCCAGAAACAGACCGCCGTTTATCATTGATGAGATCAAAGAAGATAAGAAGTAGGGATTTTGATATGACAAACCCTCGGCCTGACGGTCGAGGGTTATATTTTTATGCTTCCGCGTATGTTTTCTGTACGTACTCTCTGGAGGCCACGGCGTTTGCGGGAGTGGTCTCTTCCAGGGTGCAGTGGATGTAAGGCTTTTTCTCTTTGATGAGTTTGCAAAGGTAAGGATAATCCAGTTTACCCTGACCGATGGCGGTGGGTACTTTCTGATCACCCTGCAGTACAAAGTCTTTCATGTGTACCACTGCGATCTCATTGCCAAGCTGGTCAAAGGCCTCTCTTAACATGGCATCCTGATCTTCCACGATCTCTGCATGGAGCAGGTTTACGGGATCAAGGATGATCTGCAGATTGGGGGATGCGATCTCATGCAGTAGTTGTCTTGCCGGGTCCTCGGTGGATACGATGTGGGTCCACACGGGTTCGATGGCCATGAGGACACCGAACTTTTCGGCGGTCTCCACCACGGGTGCAAGGTTATCGATACAGATCTTTAAGGCTTCATCCGTATGGCTGAAGGGTTCAAAACGATATTCGGTATTGCAGGCACCGGTCTCGGTCCCCACAACACCGCAGCCAAGCATGGATGCAAAACGCAGGTGGGCGGTATATTTGTCCACGATCTCCTTATGCTGCACGGGATCGGGATTGCAAAGATTTAAGTAGCATCCCAGCACCGCCACATCCAGATCATTCTTTGCGCAGACCCGTTTCATGTGCATGGCAAATGCAGGGGTCATGGCTGCGATATCCGGTGTGAACTCCTTGATGGATTTGCTCAGTGCGATGTGAATGCAGTCAAAGCCCTGAGCCTTGATATTGGGCACCAGTTCATCAAAAGGTGCGTACGCGGCATCGTGTGCTCTTAATCCGATCACCATAATTATTTGATCTCCATTTCTTTTTTCTCTGAAAAACCTAACTGGTACAGTTCGTCCGGACATAAGTCCTGCCCCTCAGGCCATACAACGGTAAATCCATCCGGGCGTACGAGTTTAAAGTACTCTGTATCCTTAAGCTGTCCGTACCACTCACCTTTGATATATGGTTTTACATCAAATCTCTTCGTTTCTCCGTTATCAAATGTGATCCGCAGAATATAATCGTCTTCCACAAATACCTTCTCCGGTGCAGGTCTCAGCATTTATCTCATGCCTCCTATCTCAATGGTTCAATTTTGAAGTATCCTTCTCCCGAACTGAGCATGCACCAATCTGCTTTCAGTTCTTCTTCATGTATTACCATCCAGCCTTCTAGCATTTTCAATTGTTTTAATGGAAAACTTCCTTCGAGGATATCACCATCAAGGGCTATTACAATCTCCTCTTCCCCATACATTGCATGAATATGAGGTTTGTGGTGCTTTCCTCCTCGTTCACTTTGCATTCTGACAATGATCCCATAAAACATTGATATAGCCGGCATCTCGTTCTCCTTTCAATATAATATCTTTGGCAGGAACGTTCGAGTTGTCTCTATATCTCTTTATTCCTGCCTTTGGTCAATGGAAAATAAGCAGGAATCTCAGAACTCACCAGATGTGAAGAAAGACGGCCACAAGGCCATAACAAAAGAAAAACTGCTTACAAAGGTATAATAACACATTGTAAGCAGTTTGTGTCAGAAAAAAGTTGACAAAATGCCTGTTTAGGCCTTTGGTCACTGATCATCCGTTTCTTTTTTCGTAACGAAAAACACTAGAATAGGAAGAAGGATGCATACCGTACACACGAAAGCTGCAACTCCCATATTCCATCCGCTCTTCGTCACAAAAGGAAGTACGGTTTTTCCTATTAAAAAACCAGCAATAGATGATATCGTTGCCGCCTCACATGCATTTCCAATGGACTCTAAGCATTTAGAATTATTTAGAAAAACAATAAACCTCTTGGATTTGAGAAATATGATGACAATAACACCCCAAATCAACCCTACTCCCGCATCAACAGCAACACGATCAGAAACTTTTTCACAAAAAAGTCCAATAATGTCAAGTTCCATGCCCAGGATCAAGCTAATAGATGCAATGATATTCATTCTCAGAGAATACAACCGTTTTTTCCGTTGTACCTCAAGAGATGTATATAATATATCTGTGCCCATATAATCTCACACAATCTCCATTACACCAACCTCGCCTTAGCGAAAACCCGGGTATCGAGTGCTAAACTTCTCATTACAGTTAAAATAGACTTTAACCTCCCCGAGTAGTGCCGGATTCCGAAAATTAAAATGAAACGAATAACAAGTAGTTCCCACCATATATGTCAATTGAACAGAAGATTCATATGTCGGTTCTCCCCAAACAGCCTTCACTTGTTCTTTTGTAGCGCCAAATCCAACACCTTTCCATGTCATATTAACTATTCCTGATGGATCACGATAAAAATTGGTTTGTTTCATTTCATATCCGGAAGTACATGTTGCTTTTTCATGTTCATTTCTAATCTCTGAATTACAAAAAATGGCTTCTCCAAAAACTAAGTCGTTAGTAAATTCATATTGGTTCCAATAATGACCATTTATACTATTATCCAAATCCATATACTGCGACTGAGAAGCAAATACGGAATCATAATTGTCTTCCCGTACTTCCTGCCCGTTCAGATAAGCAACCGCCGGTACCACAGCGCCACCTGTCAATGCCTCATTGACCGACAGTGCATAATAAGCCACACCTTCTTTTACCCAACCGCCTGCTTCCAAGCTGCTCATGTGTGCGTTGCTACCGGAGAACTGGTGCTCTCCTGTCGCTGGATTGAACATTCTGTAAACAGGTGCAGTATGTGCATCATCCACATAATATGCAATACCCTCTTTGGTCCAACCTTCTCCCACTAATTTACTAATCTCAGCATCATCAGAAGTGTACAGATGCTGAGTAGACACCGGATCATATAAACGATATACAGCAGTCGTGGAAGAATCCGGCAAAGTACAGATCACGCCCTTATACTCCCAGGTGCTGATCAGATTGTTTTTCTCATTTTCGTCAATCGTGTACAGAAACTCCTTGTTTGCGCTGTTATACAGGCAATACATGTCCTTTCCGGCTGCATGTGCAGTCATGGGAAGCACTACCATCGCTGCTACCGCCAGTGCGATCCCGGTTAACCATTTGAAACCTTTCATGTTCTTTTTCTCCTTTTCTTTTTTATCAACTCAAGCCCATCCGGCTTTTGTTCTCAATCTCCTTGGTGCATCAAAAAAACACTGCCGTCGGCAATGCTATCCTGCAACTGGCTGCCATGCAAAAGGCCCTGTAGTTTTGCGTCACATTCTTTCGGATGCTTTGCCAAATTTAATTGTATCACCCCCCAGAAAAATCAAGTTGTTTTCAGAAAATTCATAGATTTGCTTTTTCGCATTGAATATGCTATAAATCAATCATCTCATTCGGAGCCATCGTTCCGATCTGCCACTTCGGCAGAAAATTCCGCCAATGAACAAAAAACCATAGTTTAACATCAAGAGTACTTCTTGTACTGTTTTGACATACGTAATATTACGTATTAAAATATAAGGGAGGATACATGAAAATATCAGAGCTGGTTAGAATTCTGAAAAAGAACGGTTGCAGATTTGTAGAACACGGGAAAGAACATGATGTATGGTATAGTCCGATCACCGGAAAAAAGATCCGGGTAGGAAGACATTCCAGTCAGGAAATCCCGACCGGAACAGCAAACCGGATCCTGCGCGATGCGGGGATCCGGTAACAAGCGATTTCAAAGAAAGGAGTTTCTATGCAAAAATATGTTTATCCCGCCATCTTTACTCCGGAAGAAGGAGGTAAGTTCTCCGTTGACTTTCCTGATCTGGAAGGGTGTTATACCTGCGGAGATGATCTTGCACATGCCATCTATATGGCCGAAGACGTCCTGGCTATGGTTCTTTATGAACACGAGCGGGACGGTTCTCCCATTCCCGCTCCATCAGATGTCAAAAAACTGAAAGTACCCGCCGGATCCTTTTCCAATCTGATCATGTGCGATACTCTTTGGTACCACAAAAAACACAACGCTTCCTCGGTGAAAAAGACCCTGTCCATTCCTGCTTATTTAAACGATGCAGCAACCGCTGCCGGTATCAATTTCTCGCAGGTGCTTCAGGATGCATTAAAAGAGATGCTGCATCTTGCCTGATGGCCAGCGGCCGAAATACCTATTTCTTTTTCGTCACGATGAGGTAGCGATGGATGGTGCCCTGCAGGACACCGTTTTTGTCGATCTCTTCCTGCATGGCAAGGAGCTTGTCTATTCTGTCTTAATCCATTTTATGCTCCATTACGTATAAATAAGCAACCGACATATCCACCGCAGGCACGCTCTCGCTACATTCGCCTTCGCAGCGAACACTAAATAGTTACCAGGGAAGTTCAAGCAGCCTGGCGGGCTCACAGTACCTGCTTGCTGATATGTCTGTCGCTTTTTCATTATCGATGTTGAAATACGCTATGAAAAGCGTACATTCTCCAAGCTCTGCATCTCCACGTTAATGAGTTCCGGCGCGGTATCGGCGCTGCCGGTGATCTCCACGTTTCGGAGGGTCAGGTTCTTCACGTTCCGGGCATAGATGCCACGGCCTTTCATCATGGGGAAATTGTCCATCATGACGGGCAGCATTT
>JAFUUM010000127.1 GCA_017477805.1 Lachnospiraceae bacterium | reverse complement strand
GAAGCCGGCGACCATGAGTTGACACCGGATGATTTCCGGAAAAAGACGGACCAGGCCATCGCTTTCGAAGATGAAGCCCAGGTAGCAGCCATCGATTTTCATGTGCCCGGGGAGTATCCCGTGGACTTAAAGAGCGGACTGTTCCATTACCATGCGAAGCTGACGGTGCAGGATACCGTGGCACCTGCGGCAGAGGGCATCTCTCTGGAGATTGGTCTCGGCGATACCGTAGAGGCTACCCAGCTTGTGGCCAATGTGGAAGACGAAACAGCTCTCCATATTTCCTTTATGGAAGAACCGGACTTTGGAAAACTTGGCAGACAGCCGCTGCAGATCCGCCTCATGGATATGGGCGGAAATTACACCACCGTGGATTCCGAGCTGGTGGTGATCCCCATTTATCCCGAACTGGTGCGGGAAGCCGGAGATCCGGTGCCCACTGTGATCGAGTTTTTGCTGGATAATGTGGATGCCGAACAGGCAAATGCCGTGCAGATCCTTACGGACTTAAGCACCATTGATATGCACACCGTTGGCACCACGGAACTGGAGTTTTCCATGGGAGATTATCTCTTTACCGGAAACCTTGTGGTGGAAGATACCTTCGCTCCCGAAGTGGAAGCGGAAGCATCCCTGGAGCGGTATATCAATCAGCAGATCGAACCCGAGGAATTTATCACGGGATATACGGATCAGACATCCGTAGAGTTTAGCTTTGTATCCGAGCCCGACATGACAAAAGAAGGCTATCAGGATCTGGAGATCATGGCTGTGGATGAAGCCGGCAACAGCACCACCGTTGCGACAAAGCTGATGCTGGTGAAAGATACGGAACCTCCCGTGATCAGCGGAGCAAATGACCTGACTTTCTATGTGGAAGATTCCATCAGTTATCGAAGCGGCATCACCCTTTCCGATAACTGTGACAAACCAGAAGACATTAAGCTGGAGATCAACACCGATCAGGTGGTGAGCGGTACTGCAGGTACCTATAAGGTTGTTTATACTGCAACGGACCTTTCCGGCAATACGGCTGAAAAGACCGTGAACCTGACCCTCATCAGTAAGTCCTATGATGAGGCCACCGTAAACGCGTTGGCCCAGCAGGTGCTTGCCAAGATCATCACACCCGGCATGTCCGAGTATGATAAGATCGTAGCGATCTACAACTGGGTCACCGGAAATGTCCGTTATGCGGAGCAGCCCAACATGACAGACTGGTTAAAGGCTGCCTATGACGGTCTTGCCCAGCACAAGGGTGACTGCTACGTTTACTGCATGACCTCCAAGGCTTTGCTTGATAACGCAGGCATCAAGAACATGGTCATCGACACCGTACCTCTTCGTTACATCCACTTCTGGAACCTGGTGGACATCGGAGAAGGCTGGCATCACTTCGATTGTACGCCCAGACGTGCAGGCGGCGTATTCCTGTATTGGACGGATGCCCAGATCAAGGAATATTCGGATGCCCATAATAACTCTCATATTTATGACAAGACGCGGTTCCCGGACATCCCCTGATTTAGGCACGACCGGCCGGAGCGGCGAGGCAGGCACTAAGGAGAGAACATGAAAAAACTCGGTATCATCGGCGGTATGGGCCCTATGGCCACCATCGTCTTTATGCAGAAACTCATATCCATGACGGATGCGGCTTCGGATCAGGAGCATATCGAAATGGTGGTGGAGCACTGTCCTGACATTCCCGACAGGACCAGTTACATCCTGGATCATTCCGCACCGGATCCCCTGCCCTTTATGGCAGCAGCAGCTGATCGTCTGGAAAAATCCGGGGCAGACCTCATTGCTATCCCTTGCGTTACCGCCCATTATTTCCACGGAGAGCTGACCAAGAAGGCAGGGATCCCTGTGGTCAACGGTGTTGCGGACACTGCAGAATACCTGAAAAAGCGGGATGTCACCAAAGTAGGCATCATGGCAACAGACGGTACCGTAAAGAGCGGACTCTTTCAGAGGGAACTGGAAAAATGCGGTATTACCCCCGTTTATCCGGAGGCACCCGGCCAGAAGCTGGTGATGGACCTGATCTATCAGGATGTAAAAGCGGGACGCCCCGTGGAAAAAGAAAAGTTTAAGGCCGTGGCCAGAGAACT
>JAFUUM010000126.1 GCA_017477805.1 Lachnospiraceae bacterium | reverse complement strand
TCTTCTATAGTCTCTGAAACCTGTTTATTCAGTTCTTCCTCGATGGCCTCCTGAACTTTTTCATCAGCCTCGTTCATTCCCTTGTCGATGTAGTATGACCTGACATCGGCTTTCTTTCCGGAGCTGATATCTTTTAAAAGATCCCCCGTAGCTTTTTTCGAAAGTTCAAAGGATCCGTCCTCCAGGTTCAGGGTTTCTCTGCCGCCATAGATCGCAGCCAGCATGCTGTCATGGCCCACGTACATACCGGAGATCACTCCGATCATGATCACCATGAACACAATGATCACAAGGTACTTGTGCCAGTCTGACTTCAGTTCCCTCGGAACTCGTTTGATCAGTGGATTTCTCATACCGTCCACCCCCTTACCATTCAAGCTCGGATGCAGGGATCTTCTTTTCGTTGATGTCGTTATGGCGCACCACGCCGTCCCTTAACTTGATCACATGATCCGCCATGTACTTGATGGCTTCGTTATGGGTCACCATGATGATGGTGCTGCCGTACTTGACATTGCAGTCCTCTATGAGAGCAAGGATCTCCTTGGATGTTTTGTAATCCAACGCACCGGTAGGTTCATCGCACAACAAAATATCGGGGTTTTTGACAACGGCTCTTCCGATGGAGACTCTCTGCTGCTGTCCTCCCGACAACTGATTCGGATATTTGTACTTGTGTTCCTGAAGGCCGAGGGTCGTGATCACCTCTTCCACATCCAGCGGCGAATCCGAAAGATACGCTCCCACCTCAATGTTTTCCTTTACATTCAGGTTAGGGATCAGATTGTACATTTGGAACACATATCCCAAATGCTTTCTGCGATACAGCGTCAGCTGAGTCTCGTTCATTTCCTCCAATTTGTCGCCATTAATGCTGACAAATCCTTCTTCCGGAGTATCAATGCCTCCGATGATATTGAGCAGTGTGGATTTACCGGAACCGGACGGTCCCAGAAGGACGCAGAATTCGCCCTTTCTTACCGAAAAATTCATTCCCCGCAGGACTTCCTGCCTTGCTTCTCCCGTACCAAAGCTCTTTTTTAAGTCTCTGATCTCAAGAAAACTATCTGTCATGCACTTTTTCCTCCCCTTCTTATCCTGTTAACCCCCCGTTAACATACATTTTCCAAAGAAGAGTTAGTCCCCTCTAATGCAAATCATTATAGTTAGGTAAACCTAACTTGTCAACCAAAAAAAGAACAAGGATTACTCCCTGTTCTTTTCGTTTCCACATACAATTTTACTATTTCACGATGCCGATCTTTTCGCATTCTGCCACAAGGGTTTTCATGGTCACATCCTCAAGCAGAGGTTTTCCGCTGTGAGCCGTGACATCTATCACATTAAAGATCATATCGTCATCTTCCGCAATATACATGGGAAAACCGATCATGGAAGATTTCGTATAATTCACATAGGTTGCCTTTGAGATCGGCAGACTGGGATGCAGGTTGTTGATAAAGCTGGTGATGGCCACATCATTTCCGATGTGCACCACAACATCCTTTGAACGATAACCGGCTTTCAAGAGATCCCCCACTGTCTGATTGATCCTTATGTCAGCGAAAACTCGTTTCGCCTCTTTTTCAATATCGTCAAAAGTGAGCACTGTTCTCCCCCGTTTTCATTCCCTTCCCTTATTGTAACAAAAACTCCCTTGTTTCAACAACTATTCTCTCATTTTTTTCCGCTTCGTTTCACCAATGTATCGACCAATGATTTGACCACGAATATAAATTGTTTTTACAATTGAATCCTTGTTGTATGTGCTGTCTGAACAATGCTATAATCGACACGGAGAAAATAATTAGTTTTTTTGCTACAATTTCCTTCCCGGAAGGGCGGAGGCAGAAATTCATGAGGAACAGAAAATCCTGGCAGATCATTCTTTTTGTGGCAATGTGCGTGTTCTTGAACATGGGCGGAAAACTGATATCCGTACGCTTTCAATTGCCACTTTGGGCAGATTCCTTCGGAACCGCCATGTGTGCCTGCGTGCTCGGTCCCGTATGCGGAGCCATGGTGGGACTTACCGGAAACCTTGCATACAGTGTGGTCAACCCCATGTCGGCGGCTTATTCCATCACCAGTATCGCTCTTGGCGTGATCGTCGGCGTTGCTGCGAAAAAGCACTGGTTCAATGAGTTTTACGGATTTATGAAAGCTGCAACTTTCTCAATGCTGACAGCCCTCATCGTTTCCGTTCCCGTAAATATGATCTTTACAGGCGGTTTCACCGGCAACGTCTGGGGTGATGCCGTCATCGAATACCTGCTGGGCCGCAACTGGCCTGCTTTCATATGTTATGTACTCGGCCAGCTGGCCATCGAATTTACCGATAAGGTCCTGACCATTGCAGCCGTATATCTGACGATCATCATCAGACGGGATGCCAAAGAAATGGGTACCCCTGCGGATTACAGCGGTACTGCTCTCATCCTGGCTCTCTGCCTCTCCTGTGCCTTTTCTCTCCCCGTGGAAGCCGCGGAAGGTTCCTCCGGCGATGTTGATTACAATGATTACGTCCAGAGCATCTACAGCAGCAATAACGGTCTGCTCTGCGGCGAAGCAAATGATATTGCCCAGACCAATGACGGTGTTCTCTGGATCGGTACCTATGCGGGACTCTACCGCTATAACGGTCAGGAATTCCACTGGGTGGATGATTACGAATCCGTTAAAAACGTTAACTGTCTCTATGTGGATGAAGAAGGCCGTCTGTGGATCGGTACCAACGATAACGGTCTTTCCATCGTGATCCGTGAAAAAGTCGTAAATGTGCTGGACCAGTCCACCGGTCTCCCCTCCAATTCCGTCCGCAGCATCGTCCGCGCCTCTGACGGTTTTTATTATGTGGGAACCACCGGCGCTCTGCAGGTTCTTGCCATGAACAACGGTCTGAAAGCCGCCAACACTTTGGAAGAAGTGAATTACGTCGACAGTCTCTCCGCCGACCAGAATGGGCGCGTTGCCGCCATTACTTCCGACGGACGTCTGTTTATCTTAAGCGGTGGTGAGATCCTGTTCACCCACCAGCTGCCCACGGAAGAAGAAGTTTACAACAGCTGTACCTTTGCACCGAACGGGACACTGATGGTCGGAACTTCCGGCAATCATATCTACAGCTACAATCTCTCAGGAGACGGATTAAAGCTTAAAAAAGTCATCACCTGTGAAGGGGCTAAAAACATTAATACCATGCTGTTTTTGGAAGATGGCACGATGTTTGTCTGCGCTGACAACAGCGTTTCCTATATTGACAGCGACGGCTATCACAAGGTCAACACCAACGAGTTCAACAACTCCATCGACAACATGCTTTACGACTATCAGGGAAATCTGTGGTTTACCTCTTCCCGTCTCGGTCTGCTTCGTCTTGCCAAGTCCCCTTTCCGTGACATCTACGGTGCCATCGGCATGGAGCGGCGCGTGGTCAACGCCATTGTATTCTGGCAGAACTCTTACTACATCGGAACCGATAACGGACTGGATGTGGTAGATAAAGCATGTCACAACGAGATCGACAATAAACTGACCGCCGAACTGGAAGGCAAGCGTATCCGCTGTATGCACGTGGATGAACAAAATCATCTATGGGTCTGCACCTACGGAAACGGTCTGCTGGAATACGCACCGGGCGGTGACTCCTGGGCCTACAATGCGGGAAGCGGCAGTTTCGGAAGTAAAGCCCGTATCGTTTCCGGACTTTCCGACGGCACCATTGTTGCTGCCGGTGATACCGGAGTCAGCTTTATCAAGGATCATCAGGTAGTCAATACGATCCGAAATGAAGACGGCCTCATCAATTCCATGATCCTGACCTTAACGGAGCGAAGTGACGGCACCATCCTCGCAGGTACTGACGGAGACGGTATTGCCATCTTAAAGGACGGTAAGGTCATCGACATGATCACCAGGGACGACGGCCTCAGCAGCGGTGTTATCCTCCGTACTGTCAAGGATCCCAAGTCCGAAGGCGTCTTTGTTGTTACCAGTAACAGCCTCTGCTATCTGGAAGCCGACGGGACCATCCGCATCCTTGATAAGTTCCCTTATTTCAATAACTATGACATCTGGGTCAAAGACGAAGACAGCCTCTTCGTAATGTCCTCCGCCGGTATTTACGTCGTTGAACGCGACGAACTGGTGGCAGGCGGCGAGATCGCCTGGGAACTTCTGGATGCAAAGCGGGGCCTCGGTACCTCTCTTACAGCCAACTCCTGGAACTACTATAACGGAAAAGGCGAGCTCTTCCTTCCCTGCGATACCGGTGTTTACATCATCGATGTACAAAAATACAACAGCGACGTCCGCTCCTATCGGATGCAGCTTGCTTCCGTCAAAATGGACGGTGTGCAGCAACCCATCGCCCGTACCGGTGCCATCACCGTAAGCCGCGGTGTGGACCGTGTGGAACTCGGGCCCGAGATCCTCAACTACACCATTCAGGAACCTACCGTAGGTTACTTCCTGGAAGGCTATGATAAACAGTGGACTATCCTGTCCCAGA
>JAFUUM010000125.1 GCA_017477805.1 Lachnospiraceae bacterium | reverse complement strand
TTTTCCAAGGTCACCCTCGATCTCGTAAGATGGCTGAACTCCTTTATGAGTATAGAACACATAAGCGTCCCCGCCGTCATTTCCTGCTCCACGAAGGATGCAGAGCGGAGTAGCCAGCGCCGATCGAAGAAGCGCTTTGCCCACTTTCATATTAAAGGGATAAAAGAATGCATCTCCGTTTTCAATATTCCGGGGTCTGTAGGTTGCAAGGACCGTGCTGCCATCAGCCCCATAGGCTTTTAATTCAACCGCTTTATGCGCGGCCATCTTGTATCTTCTCTGATAATTGTTGACGAATAGGAATCCTCTGGCTACCTTTTCACCGTCGTTTTCTTCTTCCAGATAGCGGACGGAAGTCCTGAGGCTTTCGAAATCCGTGGGTTTGTCCGGATTGCCGGGCTGTGCCGCATATTCCATGCGGCAAAGATCCTTTTCAAAATCGTGGACAAACAGGGAAAGTCTGCGGATCTGTCTGTAGGTGTCCGTAAACTGCCCGTACTCTTTTAAGGGCGCATTGAAATCGTAAGAGATCACGGGAACATCGTTGGGATACCCGGTGTTTCTTGATTCCTGAAGGGTTGTCTTCTTTCCTTTTGGATTGGAACCGCCGTGATACATATAGTATCCCAAAAGATTGACACCGCTTCCCAGTTTCACCATGCTCATGATCCCGGTATCCACACCGGAGGCGATGGGACGTCTGTGTTTGGTGACCTGGAGTCCGCCGCCGAGTTCCGCCGTCAGATACGGGAATTTCGTCATATCAAAGGTAATGCCTGCACCAAATCCATGATCGGATCCGATGTTGTGATCGTTCCGTTCTGGAGTAAAAACATAGTTTCCGGTGGGTTCGATCTCGGTGATCCGCTGATCCCAGGGTGCTTCGCAATATCCTCCCATGACAGGGAGCATTCCTCCGGTAACGGCACCGCCCCAACCGGTTGCCGTATAGACCGGTACGTCAAATCCTGCGTCTTTCGCCATGGCCAGCAGGGTTCTCATATGCTGCTCGCCCTTGTCTCCGCCAAAACCGCCGCAGTGACCGTATTCATTTTCGATCTGAACACCGATCACGGGGCCTCCGTCTTTGTGAAGGAGTCCTTTTACCTGTTCGTAGATCTTCTGATATAAAACTCTGACACAGGACAGATATGCTTCGTTATCCGCCCGAAGTTCAAATCCTTCTTTTTTTGCTTTTTCAAGGAGCCAGTCGGGGAAACCCCCGTTTCTTGCTTCTCCATGGGCCCAGGGACCGATCCGAAGGATGCAGCTAAGTCCCGCCTGTTGTACCGCGCCAAGAAATGCTCTTACATCCCTATCCCCGGTAAAATCAAACTGTCCTTCAAGCTCCTCGTGATGGATCCAGATCACATAACAGGAGAGAACATCCACGCCGCCGGCCTTCATCTTCAGGCATTCCTTCAGCCAGTCCTGATGGGGGTATCTACTGTAATGCATTTCTCCCATGATCGGAAACCAGGGTTCTCCGTTCACAGTCATATATCTCGGATTAAACCCGATCACCGAATCTTTTGTTATCTTCATTCTATCTCCCGTTAATCTTCCTTATTTCGTACTTTCCTTCAGTACCACTTCGTAGTTCTTCAATTTTCGGCTTTCCGCCTTTCGTCCCTCGATGAGATCAATGAGGGTTCCTGCCACGGCACTCCCCAGTTTCCGCTCGTTAAAACTTACACTGGTGACCCCGGGGGACATGTTTTCCAGAAGGGTACTGTTATAGAAAGAAGCCAGTTTCAGATCCTTGGGGATATGGATATGCTCGCTCTTGCACTTCCGGATCACCTTTCCCGCAAGGGCATCATCCATACACACAAGGCCATCCGCTCCGCTCCTGATCACCTCGCCGATGACGGAGGCGATCTTTAAGTCATTGTCCACGTCCAGATAGATCAGACTTTCCTCGGCATTCGTGCCGTTTTCCAGATAGCCTTCCCGGAAACCCTGAAGTCTGGTCTTCGTGATGACATGATCGCTGGATCCTCCGAGAAGTGCCAGACGGCGCATTCCCTTCCCGATGAGGATGGATGTCATCTCTCTGCAAGCCTCAAAGTTATCGTTGTCCACCTGAACGATCTCGGGATCATCGCAGGTCCCGATGGTCACAAAGGGGATACCGGACTTCTTTAAGTATTCCGCGGGTCTGTCCTTTACCAGTGTCCGGGTAAGGATGACGCCATCCACTTTCCGGTTATCCACGATCCTCTTCAGGCCCGAAATATCATTTCCCATGATCATGGACACAAGGATATCATACCCTTTCATGGAAACGGTCTCGCTCATGCCCACCATGCATTTCTGGAAAAAGGGCAGGTCCACCGCTTCGAAATCCCCCGGCCAGATCACACCGATATTGAAGGTTTTACTCCTGGCCAGGCCCTGTGCCATGACACTGGGTTTGTAATTGTTCTGTTCGATATATTGCAGGATACGCTCTTTTGTTTCCTTACCCACACGGCCTTTTCCGGAGATCGCTCTGGAAACCGTGGTTTTGGAAACGCCGAGAGCCTGTGCCACATCGTCGATGGTGATACGGCTGTTCATAATTCCTTATCCCTTCACGGCACCACCGGTAACACCTTCCACGTAGTAACGCTGGAGTGCCATAAACAATAACGTAATGGGGATTGCCACGAGGATACCGCCTGCGCAGAACCTTGTGAAATAACCCTGGTAATCGCCGGTGTTCATCCAGCGATACATGGAAACCGCAACATTATAACTCTCATCATGTCCGAATGCGATATAGGATGCAAAAACATAATCACACCAGGGACCCATAAATGCACAAAGAGCTGCATAAATGATAATGGGTTTGGACATGGGAATGGTCATGGTCAAGAAAACTCTTGCTCTGGATGCTCCATCGATCCGGGCAGCTTCATCCAGTGCCTTGGGGATCGTGTCAAAGTATCCCTTACATACGTAATAACCCATACCGGAGCTGGCTACGGACACCAGGATCAATCCGGGGACAGCGCCTGCCTGGGTAAGTCCCATCTGCTTCAGCAGGAAATACAGACAGATCATGGTGAGGAAGCCGGGGAACATTCCCAGGACCAGCCAAAAACGCATCAGCGCCGTTCTTCCGCGAAAACGCATACGGCTCAGGGCATAACTTACGCAGAGCACGATTATGGTCTGGAAGATTGCCACAAAGAAGGCAATGATCAGGGTGTTTCCGTACCATCTTAAATAGTTTGTGGTGCCGCCAAGAACAAACCGGTAATTATCCAGTGAGAATGTCTTGGGGATCACGTAGCTTACGATACCGCCGTATTCCACCGCAGGATCATAAGATCTGAAACTTCCCATCAGCAGTCCGAAAAACGGAAACAGCCAGATAAGACTGATGAGGATCAGTAAGATATAGGATAACAGGTTACCGATAAACCGTTTTCTTTTCATGGATGCGTATTTATTCATTATTGGAAGCCCTCCTCATCTTTTACAGAAGGTAACATCTGATAAACAACCAGAGAAACCACCGCAGTTACAAGGAATACCATAATACCGATACAAGCTGCCATCTTGTAGTTGGTGTCATTGATGGTCATCTTATACAGCCATGTCACCAGGAGGTCCGTTGCACCGGCACCTCCGGCGTAGGACAGAGACTTGGGTCCGCCTCCGCTGAGCAGGTAGATGACGTTGAAGTTATTCAGGTTTCCGGTATAGGAGGTCAGCAGATAAGGTCCTGTTACAAAAAGCATATAGGGCATGGTAATGCTCTTGAACATCTGCCAGGGACTGGCGCCGTCGATCCTCGCACTTTCGTACAGGTCTTCGGGGATGTTCATCAAAAGTCCCGTAGCCATCAGCATCAGATACGGAATACCGATCCAGATGTTCACCACAACGATGGTGATCTTCGCAAGGGTAGGATCTGTCCAGAAAGGAATGGCGGATTTGATCCATCCGAGTTTCATCAGCGTACCGTTGATCAGACCTGCTGCATCAAATAATTTGGATACATACAGAAGGCTGACAAACTGGGGGACTGCAATGGTCATGACCAGGATCGTACGCCACATCTTTTTGAAGCGGATACCCTTCTTATTGATCAGCATAGCTACTGCGATACCCAGGAAGTAATCAATAAAGGTAGCAAGCAGTGCCCAGACAAGGGTCCAGATCAGAACATGGATAAAGGTGCTTCCGAAACCGCCGGATGCAAAGGAAAACAGGTTCTTAAAGTTCTCCAGGCCCACCCAGGTAAAGAGCTTTGAAGGGGCCTGGTGTGTGGCATCGTAGTTGGTAAATGCCACGCATATCATGAAGATGATCGGCAGCACCGTGAACATAAAGATACCGGCCACGGGCAGCGCAAGCAGCGTTTTGTCAAAATTGGAGTCAAGCAACGAATGGAAATCCGCTTTGTTTCCGGGAAGATGCTTTCCTGCCCGGAGGATCAGTTCTTCTTTTCGATTCTCCTGCACGTTCATGCGCCACAGGAAGATCAAAAAGGCAATAAAGACCAGGGTCAAAAGACCAAACAACAGGATCAGGAACGAGTGATCCCCGTATACGGTCTTACGCCCCACTTTGGATGTCTCCACGGTACCCAGTGTACTGAACTTGGACAGATACGGAGCACCGAATGAGATCATATACCAGATAAATAAGCCTTGTAAGATCAAATACATACCGCCGCGAAGGAACTGTCCTCTCGCCAACGGTCCGAAGCCCATGATCACATAAGAGACCCTGGTCTTCCAATCCCCCTCTGCAAATGTTACACCGATATCCTTGATGTTGTTTCCCAGCGCGCCGAAAAATGCACCCACCGGATTTTTCTTTTTTGTGGACGAATCAGCCATACCCATCTCCTCCTGCCTGTTTCTTCGTCTTGTTTTTTTACCACTTGTAAAAATCCGGCAGAAGGCAAACCTCCTGCCGGATGATTGTTTGATTATGGGATTATCGGTTTCGCTTAGCTTTTCCGATTATTTTGCAAGTCCTTCCAGTGTCTCCTGGAGAGCTGCCAGTTTGTTCTTCAGGTCATCATCGCTGGCACCGTTCAGGGATCCACCGATCACGTCATCACGAAGGCCATCAGCGGTGCTCCAGTAATCGCCGGGGTACTGACCCTGAGGAATGGTGTAAGCGAACTGCTCCAGCAGAGCGGACAGAGCTTCGTTATTCTTAACAGCATCATCAGCCTGAGCCTTCAGGTTAGAAGGGCCCCAACCTACTGCGTTGAAACGAGCAAGCTGAACTTCTTCGCTGGTCAGGTACATAGCCAGTGCATCACATACAGCCAGTTTGTTCTCATCGTCCTGAGGCTTAACACCCAGCAGTTTGCAGCCGTTGAAGCCGCTCATCTGATAGGTCTTTCCATCGGAACCGGTGAAGGTAGGCAGCTTAGCGCAAGCGTAGTTGTCACCAAGAGCAGCCTTAACGGTATCTACATCCCAAACACCATCGATGATTGCTGCATAGTCAACAGCGTCACCGGCGGAAGAACCGTTCTTGTAAGCGGGAGAAGAAGCTACTTCGATCATCTTCTT
>JAFUUM010000124.1 GCA_017477805.1 Lachnospiraceae bacterium | reverse complement strand
GATCTGCCAGGGAAGGATGGTTGACTTTGGATACCTTCGGATGCTTTGCAAGGAACTCCACAACCTTCTTGGTGTTCTCCGCATGTCTGTCAAGACGGAGGGACAGGGTCTCAACACCCTGCAGCAACAGGAATGCATTGAAAGGAGAAATAGTAGCTCCGGTATCACGAAGGAGGATCGCACGGATGTAGGTTACAAAGGCGGCAGGGCCTGCTACGTCAGCAAAGGATACGCCGTGATAGCTGGGGTTCGCATCTGCGATGTTGGGATACTTGCCGCTTGCTTTCCAGTCAAACTTGCCTGCTTCCACGATGATACCGCCCAGGGTAGTTCCGTGTCCGCCGATGAACTTGGTTGCGGAATGTACAACGATGTCTGCGCCGTGCTCGATGGGGCGGATCAGATAAGGCGTACCGAAGGTGTTATCGATCACCAGGGGCAGCCCGTGCTTGTGAGCAATCTCTGCGATGGCATCGATATCGGGGATATCACTGTTGGGGTTGCCGAGAGTCTCTAAGTAGATGGCTCTGGTGTTTTCCTGAATGGCACTTTCTACTTCCTGCAGGTTGTGAGCATCCACGAAGGTTGTGGTGATGCCGTACTGGGGAAGGGTGTGGGCAAGCAGGTTAAAGCTTCCGCCGTAGATGGTCTTCTGTGCAACGATGTGTCCGCCGTTGGCTGCAAGAGCCTGAATGGTGTAGGTGATGGCTGCTGCGCCGGATGCCAGTGCAAGAGCTGCGCTGCCGCCCTCTAAGGCTGCCAGTCTCTTTTCCAGAACATCCTGGGTGGAGTTGGTCAGTCTGCCGTAGATGTTACCGGCATCCGCAAGGCCGAAACGATCGGCTGCATGTTTGCTGTTGTGGAATACGTAAGAAGTGGTCTGGTAAATGGGAACCGCTCTGGAGTCGGTTGCGGGATCTGCCTGTTCCTGTCCTACGTGTAACTGTAAAGTCTCAAATCTGTAATTGCTCATGATGGTTATCTCCTCTTGTTTTTTGTTTTTGTTTTTGATTTACGATCACTTGTTTTCGACACAAAAGAAGCCCGGGGGCTTTCTTCAAAACTCCCGGGCAAATGGCTCAATGGTTATGCTTGATCAAGACGAAAGCATGGGCACGCTTTCGCCCCAGCCATAAGATATGCCCGGGAGATACGCATTCGACAACAACACATTTCATCTACGATATAGTTGATGTTTGTCAGATCATATCTGTTCATGCTTACGCCTCCTTTCGTTTCTTGATCGTTTCGTTGTTGATACCTTATCACCATTTACCTACCATGTCAATAGGTTATTAGCGAAAATTTCTATTTTTCTTCCTGACGCCGCTTTTCGTAGTCATCCAGTGCGGATTTGATGGCCTCTTCCGCCAGTACCGAACAGTGCATCTTATAGTCCGGAAGTCCGTCCAGAGCTTCCGCCACAGCCTTGTTGGTCAGCTGCATTGCTTCCGATACGGGTTTGCCCTTGATCATCTCCGTAGCCATGGAGGACGATGCGATGGCGCTGCCACAGCCGAAGGTCTCAAATTTTACGTCTTCGATCACATCATTCTCGATCTTTAAGTACATCTTCATGATATCGCCGCACTTGGCGTTACCGACTTCACCGATGCCATTGGCATCCTCGATGACACCCACATTTCTGGGATTGCGGAAATGATCCATTACTTTATCACTGTATAATGCCATTTTTATTCCTCCTTACGTGCCTATTACATGCCCGCCTTAAATCACAAAATGAACTGGCTCTTACCTGCCACCAGGTCTCTCCACACGGGAGAAAAGCCTCTTAAATATTCCACCACTTCTTTTACGGACTTGATGATATAGTCCACATCCGCATCCGTGATGTCCTCTGCGATGCTAAGCCGCAGGGATCCGTGGGCCACGTCATGGACCCGCCCGATGGCCAGGAGTACATGGCTTGGATCAAGTGAACCGGAGGTGCAGGCGCTTCCGGAGGATGCCTGAATGCCCTTATCATCCAGCAAAAGCAATAGGGACTCTCCCTCAATGCCCTCAAAACAGAAGTTGACGTTTCCGGGCAGTCTCTTAACGGGATGTCCGTTTAATGCGGAGTGAGAGATCTCTTTTAAACCTGCGATGAGTTTTTCTCTCTTCTCCGTCAGGTAGGCAGCATTCTTGTCCATATTGGCCACAGCCTCTTTTAAGGCTGCAGCAGCAGCCACGATGCCGGGTACGTTCTCGGTTCCCGCCCGCTTTCCTTTTTCCTGGGCACCACCCTCGATGAGATTAAAGAGGCGGATCCCTTTCTTTACATATAAGAAGCCAACGCCCTTGGGCCCGTGAAATTTGTGTGCCGATGACGACAGCATATCGATGTTGTCTTCTTCCACGTTAACGGGAATGTGGCCGATGGCCTGCACCGCATCCACATGGAAGGGCACCTTCTTCTCCCGGCAGATGGCGCCGATCTCACGGATGGGCTCAATGGTGCCGATCTCGTTGTTGGCATACATTACGGACACCAGGCAGGTGTCTTCCCGGATGGCGTCTCTCACCGCTTCGGGGGTAACAAGACCGTCTCCATTCACCTCGAGAAGAGTGACTTCAAAGCCTTCCTTTTCCAGTTTCTTTAAGGTATGGAGCACCGCATGATGCTCGATCTTTGTAGAAATGATGTGCCTTTTTCCGGCTGCCTCTCCTGTTTTTGCTGCGGAAATGATCGCCTGGTTATCCGCCTCGCTTCCGCCGGAAGTAAAGAGGATCTCTGCGGGCTTAGCGCCAATCACACCGGCGATATCCGCTCTTGCCTCCTCCAATGCTTCCTTTGCCTTCTGGCCGATGCTGTACAGGCTGGAAGGATTTCCGTAATTATCGTTTATCACCTCGAGCATGGCTTTCACAGCCGTTTCGCTCATTTTGGTGGTTGCTGCATTATCTGCGTAGATCACGTTATGACTCCTTTCTCTTACAAAGTGCTTACGATCTGAATTTCCCCTTTCTGCACTTCGTCGACGAGGTCATTATATTTCCATTTACCTACCGTGTCAATAGGTAAATAATTTGCAAATCTCTTGATTACCCATTTACCTTGCGGTACAATAGGTAAAACACAAGCCCTGATGATAAAGGAAGGAGCGTTCCCATGATCTCAACCAGAGGAAGATACGCCATCCGAGTGATGATCGACCTTGCCGAGCATGAAAACGGTAATTATATTCCATTAAAGGATATTGCGGAAAGACAGGATATTTCCAAGAAGTATTTAGAGATCATCGTAAAAGAAATGGTCTCCGGCGGACTGATCGTGGGCGCCAGCGGAAAAGGTGGCGGCTATAAGCTGTGCCGGAAACCGGAAGAATACTCCGTAGGGGAGATCATAGAATTAATGGAAGGCACACTAGCCAGCGTAGCGTGCCTTACAACCGAGAAAAATGAATGTCCCCACCGGTCTGCCTGCAAGACCCTTCCCCTGTGGGAAGAGTACGACCGGATGGTTCATGATTTCTTTTATGGAAAAAAACTGAGCGAATTAGCCGAAACCAAACCTAAAAAGTAGGCTTGATCACCTGATTGATGTTGTACTGGGCAACGGCCAGATTGATCACGGGCAGATGCATGATCCGCAGGATCAAAAACAGGACATTGGTACCGGAACCGGGTTTCCAGCGCATCCGGTCCACTCTGTCACCGATGATAAAATGCCAGTAATAGCCAAAGAGTCCGCAGGTGACAATGTCCCAGAACAGAACCCAGCCACCACTGAGGGCCTGGGGTTCACCGCTCAGATAGTTGACTTCGTTATTGATCTTGTACATCCAGTAAAATCCGTAAATTCCAAAGGTGATAAAGTACAGGACCAGCGACAGCGCCACGCTCCGTTCGGAGATAAATCCGTTCAGGCTCTTGCTGTAATGTCCCATAGGAACACTTGCATAGGCTTCTTCGTAAAGATCCTCTTCCGGGTCTTCTGCGAAGGGGCCGTTTTCATATGCGGGCGCTTCCGAAAAAGCCGCGCGCTGCGGTGCCTCGGCATAAGCTGTCTGCTGGAAGGTCTGAGGCTGGGGGCCGGCGTAGTTAAAAGGATTGCTGCCGATACCGCCCTTAAAGTCTTCTTCTGCTTCTCTCTTTTTCTTTAATGCTTCCTCATAGGTATCCGTTTCCAAATTCTGATACGGATTATCAAACGCCATTTTCTTATCCTCTCAATTACAATTTTTAAAATCCCATATCTTAATTCAACATCTTCAGCGCGCCGCGCTTACAGGTGAAGGTCACATGGTCGCTTTGCACCTCCACTTCTCCGTCGGTATGGATCCACATGGGGATGTCCGAGATCACCTCGATCTTCCTGCCAGCAAGATGATCAATACCCTTTACGGTAAAGTGGGTCCCTTTCAATGCTTTAGGCAGGCCGTACAAAAACTTGGCCTTACTGATGTTTCCGGCAACACATAAGTCGAGGATGCCGTCGGTGGCATCCGCCATAGGTGCAAACTTAAAGCCGCCGCCTTCGAATCTGTGGTTCATGGCCGCCGAAAACAGGAAGCTTTCTCTGCTCACTTCGGGCTTATCATCTACCCGGATCCTGACGCCCTTTTGGGGACTGTGGAGAATCTCGCCAACGGCGATAACAACGTAGGTCAGTTTTCCCAGGCCGATCTTATTGAGGATCTTCTTAGCCTTGGAAACATTGGCGGACTCGCAGACTGCCGCATCAAATCCAATACCGGCACTGACAAGGAACCGCTTTTCCGACCTGACCTCGCCCTCAAAGCCTCTGGCATTTTTCCCGGGTTCATGGATCTTCACGGAGCCAACGTCCAGGGTCCGTACCACCTTATCTTCCAGGATCGTGCGGACCATCTGCTTTCTGTCTTTTCCAAGGCCCAGATCCCTTGCGAAATCATTGCTGGAACCTGTGGGGATATAGCCGATCTTTAAGTATTCAAAAGCATCTTCCGGCACTTCGTTCACCACCTGATTCATGGTGCCGTCTCCCCCAAGTACGATGACCCGAAGGAAGCCGTCCGTATCCCTGCTGCCCTCTAAAAGAGATCCCATGATCTCGCTGACAGAGTTTGCGGACTTGGTGATGTGGACCTGATATGCCGTTTTGCCTTTCCATTCACTTTCCAGTTCCTGCCAGATCTTTAAACCTTTCCCGGATCTGGAGGAGGGGTTTACGATGATATGGTACATATCCACCTCTCGCAAAAAGATTTTCCACCCGTTATCATACCATATTCTGAAGGTCTTGGAGTATTTTGAGCGTAAAAAAGAGCCCCGGAAAATCTTCCGGAGCCCTCTTATGTCTCGCACGCAGTGCTCGACGTCGCCGGCCGATGGCCGGAACGACGGACTTAAGCAACTTCTGCTCTCTTCAGAGCTTCTTCGTAATCTCTTGTTCCCTTGAATACTTCGTTGGAATAAGGATTCTTGCCCATAGCGATGGATCTCTTGATGATAACAGCGATGCAGATCACGTTTGCAACGATGGCTGCGATAGCAACAACGCCCTGTGCTCTGGGATCAGCAGTGATGCCCATCTCGGAGATGATCTGACCTGCTTTTGCGGTCTTGCCTTCACCTGCATTGTACAGAGCGATAGCTTTGGAATACAGATCCATGGTGGTGATACCCTTTTCGGTAGCGCCGCCGTATACGGAAGGCAGAACTGCAGCAAATTTGCTGGACAGCTGGAAGCCGGGAACAACCTGTGCGAACATGCACCAGATTGCCAGAGTGTTTGCACGGTTCTGGATCCATGCACCCTTGTTCCACAGAGCATTTGCAAAGGTAGGAGCCAGCAGCAGAGCAACACCACAGTACCAGGTGTGAGTAGGCAGGTTCAGATAGGTGTACTCGAAGTTCCATACATCGTAAGCGATGATGAACCAGATGGTCATATCGGGCCACAGCATATCTGCTTTGTTCTTATCCTTGGAGCTGTACAGATGTACGCAGCCGGTCATACAGAAGATGTTGATCATACCGGCCAGAGCGTTAACAACGTTCCACCAACCGCCGTAGATGAACACGCCTTCGTTGGAAGCCCACCAAGCACCACTTAAGTCGCCGGTGATGGAAGCAGCTGCCAGAGCAGACTCCATATCGGAAACGTTAGCGATCATGATGTTTGCCGCAACGATGAACCAGGGGAACCAAGCGAACCATTTCTCTTTGCCGATGCCCCATTTGTACTTGATCATCATGAAGCCTACGCATCCGATGTCAGCGGCATACAGTTTGAAGTAATGGAACCAGCCGTCCATATAAGCAACGGTCGGGTTGTTGGCGCCACCGAAGAAGTTCATGTGTGCCAGGATGAAATAGATTGTTAAGATGGTGGGGATGACCACGAACACGATCATTCCGCCGATCTTGGTGCGGCGTCCGATCTCGTTCATCAGGATCAGTCCGCAGAACACCAGTACCCAGCCGATGAGCTGCATCGATGCATGGGAACTATAAAGTTGGAATAACATAGAGTTTACCTCCTCCTTAAAATAGGAATCTTTGTCTCCGCCGTGGAGACGTATCTATGGGAATCATACCCTAAAACCCGCGTAAATTCAATAAAGAGCGGGCCTTTGCTTTACACTTCGACGCATGTGTAAAGTGGGTTTCCGCTCTTCTTTTTGTTTTCTGATCTTCGGACTTAAGTCTCGTTTTCAGTATTCGATTTTTGGAAGCTTTGAAGGGATTTTTTCACATCTCCCTCCGTCAGGACGTGGATGTAGTCCGCCATGACTTCCGGTTTTTCCTTCATACCGTTCCTGACCCAGTCCACTGTCACAGCATTGATGGCCAGCGTAAAGAAGTTGATGATAAACTCCCTCTGGGAAGGAGTGATATCATAGGCATTTCCCTGCATCTCCCGCTCCACGACTTTGACCACATAGGGGCGAAGGAACCTTGTGACGAAATACTCCACATATTCCTTGCCGATGGCCCGATAGGTGTTGACCACCAGATTTTTGTGGGCTTCCACCCATTCCAGAGTCTGGGTATACCCGATGGTCCAGGTATCGATATCACTGTTGGCATCCACGATCCTCTGGGTCTCTCGAAGGAGGATCCACTCCACGATCTCATAGATGTCCGAAAAATGGTAATAAAACGCCTGTCTTGTGACATGGCACTTCTCCACAAGTTCCGTCACGGTGATCTTGTCCAGAGGCTTTTCCTTTAAAAGCTCCACAAGCGTGTCCGCAAAGATCTGCTTTCTGTCAGCCATTATGCTATTCCCCTTTACTTTATCAGAAACAAATCCCGGTCCAATTCCCCTTTGAACCTGTTTTTTGTTACTGCTTAATTCTGATTGAACTTAACCTCCGCCCATGTGTCGGAAGGTACGATACCGATGTAGGTCTTACCGGTATTGATGGTGATCTCCTTACCGGACTTATCATAATATCTGGTGATGCCGGTCTCGGAAGTCTTGGACCAGGAAACCTGGATGGCTTTACCCTTGGTCAGGTAGAAACCGCCGTAGTTGGTCTGCTGGAGCTGGTAGTTCATGTAACCTTCGCCGTAGGACTCGAAAGGACAGCCCTGGATCAGTACGTTGGTGAAGGTCAGGACCTCGCCGTCCTCTGCATCCTTATGTACGGCACCGTAATCATAATAATCGTAAGTCTCTGTTTCTTCATTATAGATCAGTTTGGATCCGTTGTGATAAAAAGGAAGGCTTACGCTGGTGGCATCGAAGCAGTCTGCGATGGCTTCCATATCCACTTCCGTACCCCATGCAGCGAATTGGAAGTGAGGCTCGGAGTTTGCGTACTGGTTATAGGTTGTGCTGTAACCGGAGTTCTTGAAGTTCTTATCAAGATCGCCGGGCAGGATGTACTCGGTAAATTCTCTGGGCTTGCCGTTGTTCACTCTGGAGAAAGTACCGCTGAAGTGGTTTACATAGCCCTTTGCCAGATACTGGTCAATAAAGAAAGGGCCACCATCGTGACAGATCACGGCATTCCATTCGCCTGCCAGAGGGAAGTTACTGGTTCTTACGCTTCGGATGCTGCCAAGCTGTTCGATGCTCTCCCAGTCCTTTACCAGAACCATCAGTCTGGTAACACGGTCATTTAAGGTACTGTTCATCAGTTCGTAAACAACATCAGCTTCAGCTGTGCCGTAGTGATCCAGCGCGGTCTTTTCGTTATCGATCATGGCTGCGATGGGTCTCTGATCTTTCAGATCGATGCTGATGGGCTCACCGGTGAGTTCGCTTAAGTACATTCCGGCGGGTACTTCCAAAGGTCCGGATACGGTCTCTTCTGCGGTGGTCTCAACTGTTTCCGCTACTTCCTCCTGTGCTGCCTGTGTCTCTACGGGGATGGTCTCCCATCCGGACACTTCCTGAGGTGCGGTCACTGCCGCATTCTGACTTCCGGCAGGAACTCCGCAGGCACTCATGGTCACAAGAGCCGCTGCCAGGATAATGCTGATGATCTTCTTTTTCACGTTAACCTCCTTGAGTACGCCCAAAAAGGACGGACTTTCTTACTTTCTCATTCTTTTTTATCATACCATAGTTATTCGCGATAGAAAACCTCATCACAATATATGGTAGAAAGTGTTTCCGATGTAATAGATGTCTGTGCACTGTAAAAAGTTCATCTCGAAAAATTTTTCAAAAAAGTGTTGACATTTTTATTTTGATTGCGTACAATCTAATTGTATCAAACAAGCCGACAGCATTTCCGACGGGCGGCGCCTCGTTGGATTAAACAATTTCATTCATTCAACTTAACAGGAGGATCAAACCATGGGATTTTATGATTACACCGTACCTGCAAAAAAAGACGAGACCGTAGCAATGAAGGATTTCGAAGGCAAAGTCGTTGTTGTTGTGAACACTGCAACCGGCTGTGGCTTCACTCCCCAGTACAAGGATCTGGAAGAACTCTATGAGAAGTTCCATGATCAGGGTCTTGAGATCGTGGATGTACCCTGTAACCAGTTTGCAGGTCAGACTCCCGGTACCGACGAGGAGATCCACGAATTCTGTACTTTAAAATACAACACCCAGTTCCCTCAGATGAAAAAGAGCGATGTCAACGGCGAGAACGAGCTGCCCCTCTTCCGTTATCTGAAGGACCAGAAGGGCTTTGAAGGCTTTGGCAAAGGACCTGCAGCCCTGGCCATGAACGTTATGCTCAAGAAGATCGACAAGGATTACAAGAACAATCCCGACATCAAGTGGAACTTCACCAAGTTCGTTGTTGACAGACAGGGTAACGTGGTCGCACGTTTCGAGCCCACTGCCAACATGAAAGAGCTGGAAGCCTGCGTTGCTTCTCTCATCTAAAAGCAACGACAGATTTTCATACAACTAATCCCCCCTAAATTCCGACCCCGCTGTCCCCCAGCGGGGTCAATTAATAGTCCTGAAATTGACGTGCACGTCAAATGATGTTAAAACATGAGGTAGTGATTACAAACTCGGAGGATACCATGTTCGGAAAGATCGGAAGAAATGATCCCTGCTGGTGTGGCAGCGGCAAGAAATATAAGAACTGTCATGAGATGTTTGACACAAAGATCCAGAAAGCCAAACTCACGGGACATATCGTTCCCCCGCGGAACATCATCAAAAATGAAGAACAGATCGAAGGGATCAAAAAAAGCTGCGTGATCAACATCGCAGTCCTGGATGAGATTGCAAAGCAGATCCATGAGGGCATGAACACCGCCGAGATCGATAAGATCGTTTACGACATGACAACGGATATGGGCGGTGTACCCGCACCCCTGCACTACGAAGGCTATCCCTACAGCGTATGTACCTCCGTCAACGACCAGGTCTGCCACGGATTTCCTTCCAAGGACGTTGTCTTAAAAGAAGGAGACATCATCAACGTTGACTGCTCCACCATCTTAAACGGCTATTTTTCCGACTCCTCCCGTATGTTCTGCATTGGGGAGGTAAGCCCCGAGAAAAAGAAACTGGTGGACGTTACCAAAGAGGCAGTATACAAAGGTCTTGATGAAGTAAAGCCCTGGGGCTTCTTGGGTGATATGGGCCAGGCAGTCCATGACCATTGCTATGCCAACGGCTATACCGTTGTCCGTGAGATTGGCGGCCACGGTGTCGGCCTTGAATTCCACGAAGAACCCTGGGTTGGCTACAACTCCAAGAAAGGCCACGAAATGCTCCTGGCACCCGGCATGATCTTCACCATCGAACCCATGGTCAACATGGGGGGCGTTGAGATCTACACCGACAAGAAGAACGGATGGGAAGTCTACACCGCAGACCACAAACCCTCCGCCCAGTGGGAGATCATGGTCCTCGTCACTGAAACAGGACATGAAGTACTTTGCTATTAGCGTTTCGCTTTGCCTACGAGCGCGACGCAATGGAATGAGTCCAGCGCGAGTAAGCGGAACTAACAACAAAAAGGAAGTCCAAACCGGGCTTCCTTTTTTCTCTTCTATTTCCCATACCGCGCGCAGTAATCCGAATAACTGATGCCGGTATACTTTTTAAAGCATCTTCCGAAGTAGTTGGGATCGGGGATGCCAACTTCCGCGGAGGTCTTGAACATCTTGATCCCCTTCTTTGCCATATCTTCGGCACGTTTCATCCGCAATTCCGTTAAGTATTCCACGAAATTCTTTCCTGTTTCCTGTTTGAACTTTCGGGACAGATAACTGGAACTGAAGCCAAATTCCTGGGCGATGAAAGAAAGGTTTAACTTGGAATCCGTGTAATGCTGCTCGATGTATCTCCGGAGTTTTTCCATGGTATCTTCATCCGTTTCCCGGTCGGTACCACTCTCTCCCCAGGGATCCCTGTCGCAAAGGCGGTCAGCATCCATCCGTGTCTTAAGCTTCTCCAGGGTGGTCCTGATCTCCGAGCGGACAATGGGTTTTAACATGTACTCAAACACCGGCAGGCTGACGCACTTCCTTGCGTACTCAAATTGATCCATGGCGGTCATGATGATGATCTGCAGCCAGGGATAGCGGCCTGTTATCACTTCCGTAAACTCGATGCCGTTCATAAAGGGCATGGAGATGTCCACAAAGGCGATATCCGGTCTCATGTCATCAATGACATTGATGGCCTCGATGCCGCTGGCAGCTTCTCCCACCACTTCCATATTCAGGCTCTCCCAATCAATGGAGCCCCTCATAAGATTTCTGGCCGACTGCTCATCGTCGATCAGCATCACTCTGTACTTCCTCATCTTCCCTAACCTTACCCCCGAAATCCCTTATGTTTTACCGGAAGGATAAATTCGATCTCCGTATATTCTCCCACTTCGCTTCGGATCCGTACCACATCATCGGTACCGCAGTACCGTCTGATCCTTTCGATGGTGCCCCACAGGCCAAAGCTCCCGCCATGGTCCACCTGCTCCGCCGTCTCCGGATTTGTCACCGCATCCAGAACGCTTTCGATCTTCTCCGGTTCCATACCGATACCCGTATCGCGAATGTAGATGTGGAGTTCCGCCCATTCTTCCAATCTAGCGGTGATCACGATCAGGCCCCGCTCTCCCTTCATGCGGATGCCGTGATAGATACTGTTTTCAACAATAGGCTGCAGGATCAGTTTGGGGATCATGCAGTCCAAAGCCTCCGGTGCGATATCATACTCATCCTCAATGATATCGCCGTAGCGGAGCTTTTGCAGGCTGAGGTAATCTTTGACGATGTTGATCTCACGCTCTAAGGGGATCTCCCGGTCTCCCTTACTTAAGAAGTTCCGGTAGAAACTTCCAAGGGTCTCCAGCGCCGTATGCACATCTTCTGCCCCGCTCTCCATAGCCATGGAGCCGATGGTCTCTAAGGAGTTATAGAGGAAATGGGGTTTGATCTGCTCATGCAGCACCCTCATCTCCGCTTTCCGGATGATCTGCTCATTTTCCAGGTTCTTTTCATGGAGGATGTTGATCCTCTCTACCATGCCGTTGTAAGAGTCCTTTAAGACACCGATCTCGTTTGCCGGCATCTCCTCGGTGATCTCATCCAGCCGTCCTTTTTCCTTATTCTTTCTCATGGAAGAGGCCAGCTGAAGCACGGGTCCTGTAACTCTTCCCGTGATATAGGCCCCGGCCACCACCGCGAAGATAACGTAAACCAGGAGCAGACAGAGGATGACCCAGATGGTCTCAACCATCATAAATCCGGAACCGATCTGTGTTCTTCTGACCACAAGAAGGGGCGTGTTATCGATCCTGCGATAGGAATATAAAAACCGTCCCTCCCGTCCGTTTTTCCGAAGATGAGTGATCTCCGTATTCGAAAGGTCCCGTCCCTGCAGCACATCCGAAAGAGCTGCGTTTCCCGCAAGCACCGTCCCGTCTTCTCCCATGACCATGAGATCATCGCTTCCCAGGAGTGTGATGTCCCGATCCAGAAAAATCGAAGAGATGTTGAGGAACAGGATACCCAGTTTTTCCTGGGTACTGATGTCGTACACCGCACGGCCCACGCTGACATAAGGTCTGCCCTTTGCCTTGGTAAATGCCTGATTACAGTTGATGGAGATCACGGTACCGCCCATCTGTTCCAGGATCTCCCTGGTCCATTCGGGATCGTCCATGCGGTCGTGATCGATAATATACTGATCACGGCTGGAATTCACAAAGATGCCGTCATTTCGAAAAACGATAACGGAATCCACCATAGTGGTCACGTTCAGGACACTTAAGATGCTGTAGCGGGTGGTGTTGGTAAAGCCAAGATCGATGTCCTCCGCATCTGCCCAGAGATAGTCCCGAAGCCCCTGATCCAGCATCAACAATCTGGAAAACTCCCGGTATCTGTTGATGTCGGAGTAGATGCTCTCGCTCAGGGAATTTAAGGCTGCTTCCGCTTCCCGCCCCGCCGTCTGGCGCTGTTCCCGACGGACAAGGAAATGGGCGGAGGCAAAAAAAGAAACGGCCACCAAAACCACCATGCAAAGCATGATGGCTCTGAGGCCGCGTGTTATCGATCCCTTTTTGAAAGATCCCGTATTCTTATTGTCCTCGTTTTCTCTCATTGCGCTCATGTTACTATTCTAGCACAATCAACCTTTTACGGCACCCACCATAAAGCTTTCCTGGATCCTTCTGCTCATGAATACGTAAACAAGGAGCATGGGGAAAGTGGCCAAAACCAGACCTGCACCCACAAGACCCCAGTCGGTGATGTTGCTGCCCTTTAAGTTGGATACGAATACCGGCAGGGTGTAGTGTGCTTCATCCCCGAATACACTGGCGAACATGAACTCGTTCCAGCACTGCAGGAAGATGTAGATACCCATGGTGGCCAGGGCAGGTTTCATCAGGGGAACGATGATATAGAAGAAGGTTCCCCAGAGACCGCAGCCGTCAATGCAGGCAGACTCATCCAGTTCCTTGGGAATGTCGTTCATAAATCCCGTGCAGACCATGATGGCCATGGACAGTGAGAATGCGGCATATGGGATGATCAGGGAAGAATAACTTCTGAGGATCCCCATCTTACTGAAGGATGCATAGATCGGGTACAGGGCAACATGCATGGGAATGGTGATACCCAGCATGAAGATGCTGTTCAGGGTCTTGCTGCCTTTCCATACGATCCTTGTAATGGCATAAGTTGCCATGAGAGCTGCCACCAGGCAGATCACAATGGTGGCAACGGCAATGAGCACGCTGTTGGAAAAGCACTTTTCCAGACCGCCGTTTGCAAAGAAATGGCGGACACCGTCCACCTTCTTACCCAGGTTGAACACGCGGGTGTAGTTACTCCAAAGCCATTCCTTGGGAAGACCGATGACGTTGGTACCGGTGATCTCCGCACTGCTCTTTAAGGAGAAGGTCAGCAGATAATAAAGAGGGAACAGATCGATGATCAGCCACAAAACGAGGCCCACATAGATCAGTGCCTTTAAGACTTTATTGGTCTTCTTGACGCTGTATTGTTCGATATCGGTTGTCAGTACGTTATTTTGCTCCATAGGGGTTTCTCTCCTTAAACATCCAGTTGACCAGGATCGCAAAGCCAAAGCACATGATGATCATCAAAACCGCGATGGCACTGGCGATACCGCCCGCGTTGTTGAATGCATACCGAACCAGCAAAAGGCTCGGAACCTTGTAGGAACAGTTGTAAGCATCCTTTGCAAACACCTTGATGAGGTCGTAGGACTTTAAGGAACCGGTGATGGCAAAGATGATACTGACTTTGATGATGGGCTTGATGCAGGGGATCACAACATATCTGTCAACCTGGCCGGAGGTGGCACCATCCAGCATGGCCGCTTCCCGAAGTTCGGGGGATACGCCTTTCACGCCCGCATACATGAGGAGCATGTGATAACCGACATACTGCCAGATCGTGGGCAGAAATACTGCCATGAGAGCGGTCTTGGGATTACCCAGAAGACCTTCCGGCGGCAGGACGCTGCTCATGTTCATGGCCTCGAAACTCTTGACGAGGAGGCCGTAGATGGGATTATATATTTTCTCCCACAGCATACCGATGACGACTGCCGAGATCAGCACCGGCATAAAGTATACCGAGAGATAGAAACGTTCACCTTTGATTCCTTTACCCAGCATCAACGCCAGTCCCAGGGACAAAGGCAGCTGGATAAAAACAGACAGGGCCGCCAGGATCAATGCATTGATGATGGCATGTCCGAAGTCGTACTGTGAATTGAACAGGTCGATGTAATTCTTGAATCCGACAAACTCTCCCGGATCCGTAAAGGTCCTGTACTCATACATACTGTGATGGATCGAGGCGATGATGGGATAGACCAAAACGCCGATAAACAAAGCTAGGGCAGGAAGCAGAAACAGGAACACCGTAAGGTATTTATTTTTGTTGTGCATGATCTTTCCTTCCGATCTGATAAAGGCAGGGCCGATACCGTTTACATAGAGAAACGGCCTCTCCCAAACTCCTATGGGAGCACAGGAAAGGCCGCATGTACTCTGATATTAACTTACTTATCTGATAGCGTTCTTAAGTTCTGCGATGAAGCCTGCGCCATCCAGCTGCTTGCCGTATACCTTTGCAACAGCGTCAAGGTAAGGAACCTTATCTACTGCGCTCATAGCGGTATCACCGAACAGTACATAACTGTCAGCCTTTGCACAGATCTCAGCAACGGTCTGAGTCAGAGGGTTGATGCTGCTGGTATCGCCGTAAGGGATCCAAGCGGGAAGGCCGCAGCCGTCAAGGTAACCGTAGTGGCAGATCAGTCTGCCCAGCTCTGCAGCGTATTCAGCTGCCAGCTCAGCATGCTCGGAAGAAGCGGATACTGCAAGAGTATCGGAAGGTCCGCCGATCAGCTGACCAAGTTTGGACTTGTCGGAGTTGATCACGGGGAACTCGGTAACTTTCACTTTCTCCAGGAAACCGGGAGCTTTTTCTTCGCTTGCGAAGTCTGCGCAGTTCCAGGTACCGTTCTGATAGAAAGCGGTTCTGCCGTCGATGAAGTTCTGTTTTACATCATCGTTGGACAGGGAAGCACCTGCGGGATCAAAGTAACCTTTGTCGATCATTTCCTGCAGAGTATCAACTGCTGCAGCTACTTCTGCGTTGTCATAAGAAGCTCTTCCAAGGAAGATATCGTTCAGAGCGTCGGAACCGATGCTCTTCTGGATGATGGGCTCAAGATACTCGGTAACGCACCAGGTCTCGCCGCCTGCACAACCGAAAGGAATGATGCCTGCTGCTACAAGGTCATCACAGCACTGGATGAGCTCGTCATAGTTCTCGGGAACCTTGTCCCAGCCTGCCTGTGCCAGCAGATCCATGTTTGCGAACAGAGCAACGATGTTCATGGTTGTGGGAACGCCGTAGTGCTTGCCGTCGTAAGTGGTGTTACCCAGCATGTTCTCAGGCAGTTCGTCTTTGTACTTTGCAAGGGTATCATCCAGGCAATATACCTTACCCTGGCTTACGAAGTCACCCAGGAATGCGCAGGACCAGGTGAAGAAGATATCAGGCACTTCGTTTGCTGCCATAGCGGCTGCGATCTTGGTCTTGTAAGCTTCGTTCTCGATTGCTTCCCACTCGAAGTTAACGTTGGGATATTTTTCTTTCATGTCTGCAATGGCGTGCTCATAAGCTTTTCTGTTGGAGTCGCCTTCGGTTGCGATACACCACATGGTAAGGGTTACCTGCTCATCGGAAGTCACCTCGGTATTGGAACCGGAGTTGTCCGTTGTGGTGGTGCTGGTATCCGTTGTGGTCGTTGTGGTAGCTGCGGAATTGTCCTTGCTCGTGTCAGGTGTAGTTGCGGGTGCTGTACCACCGCATCCTACTGCTGAAAGAGCCATGACTCCTGCCAGCAACCAAGCTGCTAAGCGTTTCATTTTCATAACTATCCTCCTTGTTATGAGTCCGCCGTCCCCCGGCGGAAAACATGTACGGCAAGCCGTACGATTTTTGTTTTCACGGTTTTTCACCGCTAAAAAAAGTATATCCGAAAGTTTTTTTTGATTGAATGGAATATCTTTACATGAAGAAGCATCTTTTTTACTTTTTGAACAAAAAAATACTTTGTAAAACGTTTAACCTATACAAAATCACTAGGCAAATGGTCGCCCTCCGAAAAGATAGACAAAAAAATCCCTCTCATCCTACCGATGAAAGGGATTTTTACACAACACTTATGGGTATTTTCAGAGCTAATGATCTTCCGCCCGCTTTTTCATCAGACGCTTGCTGGCCAGTTTCATGAGCTGGTCATAATTCTCGCTCTCGGAATATCTTGCCACGCCGATGTCAACGTTTAAGGAGATCTTCTCTCCTTCCACTTCCGTGACTCCGGTGATCCGCTCTTTCACCAGTTCCGTAAGCTGCAGCATGGACCGTTCGGAGGTGCACTTAAAGAGGAGACCGAAGCGGTCGCCGCCGATGCGGGCCGCATAACCCTTGTTCCCCGCCAGCACCGTCAACTCATCTCCCACGGCCTTTAAGACTTCGTTTCCGAAATCATAACTGTAGTGGGTGTTAAAATAGGTAAATTCACGGATATCCACCAAAAGAAGGAGGAAGTCCTCTGCCTGCTGCTGATAATCTTTTCCGAACTGTTCCCAGGCATCGATCATGCCCTTTACGTTGGCAAGTCCCGATACCTGATCCTTGGTCTCAAGGATCTCACGGATACCGGGTCTTCCTTCATCGGAAGAAAGATTGATGATACAGCCCATAAGGCCCACCAGCTTACCTTTTTCGTAAACCGGGATCTTGGAGTACATGATGTCGCAGATCTTTCCGCCGGTAAAGCCTTTGGATACGGTAAAAGGGATCTTCTCCCCAAAACTGAGGATCCTGTTTTCTTCGGAAAGCGGGCCTTCTTCGTCCACGGGCCATCCAAGCTCGTCATCCGTCTTTCCGAGGATCTCTTCCCGTTTCTTATCCACGTATTCGCAGAAGTAATCGTTCATGCCGATATAACGGCGGTTTCTGTCTTTCCAGAACAGAGCAATCCGGATACCGTCGGAGAAGGAATCCCAAAGAAGCTCCGAAAGGAAGCCGTCTTTTTCCATTTCCTTCCGCTGTTCCAACATCCTGTATTTCTCGTAGGTTTCCACGGAAGCAAGGTCCACTTTCCGCATACAGAACACGTAGGTCTTCTCCCCGTGTTCCTCGTAGCAGATAATGGAATGCTGGGACCACTCGTAATTTCCGTTGTACATCTTTGTCCGGAACAGGGTGGTCATATGGTTCTTCTTCTGAGACTTCATACGCTCCCGAAGGGTATCTGGATTAACGAACTCACAGTACCGTTCCAGATCCGCCGGATAGATAAAGGTCCTTGCCTTTCTGGTAAGGCCCATCATGGGTTCTTCCGTCTCAAAGTTGGCTCCCACAACACCGCCGCTGTGGACGATGCGGATGGTCCTGTGTTTGAAATCCAGAACACTTACCATATCATAAAGCCCATAGACTGCTTTCATGGTCAGCATCAGATCTCCCCTGTGCTTCACGTCTTCGGTCACGGCCACATTCTTTAAATTCAGAAGAACGGCAAAGCCGTCTTTCCAGGATCCCACGTAACGGATCTGAGACTCCACATAATAATCCGTCCAGACAAAGCCCATCTTTTCAAGGCCCATACTGAGCCGGGCCTGATTGGCCACCGACACCATCTTTGTGTGAAGGTCATCCTCGGAGTTTGCCATAAACTGCTCCATACGATGAAGGGAAAGTCCCATCCTCTGGAGTTCTTTAGCGTAGGCATCATTACTGAAGAGGAAACGGAGCTTATCGCCGTTTACTTCCACAACGGCAAGGGGAACCTGTCCCCGATCATAGCTTAAATCCCCTTCATGGATCAGAT
>JAFUUM010000123.1 GCA_017477805.1 Lachnospiraceae bacterium | reverse complement strand
TCATCCGCCACAAGAAGTCTGCAGCGGCTTGGGTTATTGCTGAACTTAAGGAACATATAGTACTTTCCGTCTTCTTCATAGATGGCGGAATCGATCACATCGCTGCCGGGATGGCGATACAGCACCTCAGGCTTTGAGAAGGTCTCAAAGTCTCTTGTGCGGACGTAGTAAATACCCTTTTCGCCGTAGTCGTTGCAGGCATGGGATGAAGAAAAGTGGATGATGTACTCTCCCGTCTTTTGATCCCGGATCACATCCGGTGCCCAAAGACAGCCAAAATCCTTATCTCCCAGATGGATCATCCGCTGCTCCGACCAGTGCAGGAGGTCAGAAGACTCCCAAAGGGCCAGGTCCTTACTGCCGTTTTTGCCGATCTCCGCCCAGCTGTGATGATATTTTCCACGCATTCCGTAGGATAAAGAAAGATCCGTTGCAAGGATGTAAAACTTCCCAAGTTCCTCACACCGCACAATGGTGTGATCCCGGACTCCCATATCTCCGTAATAAGCCCAAAGGACAGGTCTTCCTCCATACACTTCTTCCCAGGTAAATCCGTCTTTACTGACGCCAAAATATACCTGTTCTCCGTCGGGAGTTGTGGTCTCCCTGAAATGAACAAACAAATATGCCATTATGCCAGTCCCTTTCTTGCATTCTCTATCGCTTCCAAAAGCGTGAATTCCGACATCATTCCTGCGGTGGGCGCAGGTGCTTCCACCCCATCCGGCAGAGTTTTATCCGGGATCCAGGCTCCCAGGCCCGCAGTCACGTAGCTGCCTAGCTGGGCATAGGCGCTCTCTTTCCATTTCCGCATTTCCGATGCCACAAAGGATGCCATCTGATAAGCGCCGTAATCGTTAAAATGCGTATAATCCCCGGGATGGAAATAATGGGATGCTCCGTTAGCACACACGGCATCGGCGCCCATTTTTTTGTACCATTCAACGGAACGCTTATGGAGATCAATCAGGGGAACCTTTTTCTCCTTTGCGATCTTTCTCACCGCATCCGCATGCTCTTTTAACAGGTCATGATAAGTGCCGTCCTGTTTCCAGATGTTTCTCCCAACAGGTGTAGTCAAAATGGGATTGACCTGCATCTCCCGGCATTCATCGATGTACCGGATCAATCTCTCCCGGTATCCGGTTTCTGCCTGCAGTGCGGAGATCTTCTGATCGTTATGGCCAAACTGCATAAGGAAGAAATCCCCGGGACGGATCCGCTTTTTCACGAGATCGTAATATCCCTGTTCCCGGAAAGACTCTGTAGTCAGACCGGAATCCGCGAAGTTGCTCCAGCCCACCTCGGGACTCAAAAAACAGGGCATGGTCTGAGCCCATCCGCAGTAACTGGTACGGGGATGATAATCCTCCACTTCCTGATCCGTCACCGTGGAATCTCCTGCCACGTACACGGTAGGGATCTCATCATCCTCTGTCTTCTCCGCATAGACCTCTCTCAAAAGTCCTTCCTTGGAGAAGGTCCAGACCCGGACTTTTCCGTCCTCCGTATGATGCCGCTCTTCCCGGTCCATATTGACCAGAAAGCAGACCAGCTTTTTTTCACCGGGCTTTAAAGAACCCCGGAACACCATCCTCCTTGGCCCGAAAAAGAGGACACAGTTGTCCTCTTCCACGGTAGCATGAAGCAGTGCAAAAACCCTATAGATCCCCTCTTTACTCAGTTCCAGTACAACTTCACGTTTATGTTCGCTCATGTGATCTCCGTCCGATCCGTAATGATCCAAATCTTATTTCAGTGCCTTCGCCATTTCCGCAAGGGCTGCTTCTCCTGCCTCGTTC
>JAFUUM010000122.1 GCA_017477805.1 Lachnospiraceae bacterium | reverse complement strand
GATCTTGGCTACGACTTCCTCAGGGATGTGATCGCAAAGGAAGATTTTGCAAAGCGTGGCTGTGACATTTCCGCCGACGAGATCTTCGTATCCGACGGAGCTAAATCCGATTGCGGCAACATTCAGGAGATCTTCGGAAAAGACAATACCATTGCAGTCTGCGATCCCGTTTATCCCGTTTACGTTGATTCCAACGTGATGGCCGGCAGGACCGGTACCTACGATGAGAGCGCAAAGCGGTTCCGGGATGTTGTGTACATGCCCTGTACGGAGGCAAACGGGTTTGCTCCCGAAGTTCCGGGCGAAAATGAGAAGGCACCTGATCTGATCTATCTGTGCTTCCCCAATAACCCCACAGGCGCGGTGATCACCAAAGACAGGCTTCAGGCCTGGGTGGATTATGCGCGGAAACATGATTCCGTGATCCTTTATGATGCGGCCTACGAAGCATACATTTCCGAAGAGAATGTTCCTCACAGCATTTACGAATGCGAAGGCGCAAGAGAGTGTGCCATTGAATTCAGATCTTTCTCAAAGACCGCAGGCTTTACGGGACTGCGTCTTGGCTTTACCGTCGTTCCCAAGGACCTGACGGCAGGCGGAGAAAAACTCTGGCCTCTCTGGGCAAGACGTCACGGCACCAAGTATAACGGTGCGCCGTACATCATCCAGAGAGCGGGCGAAGCGGTATATACCCCCGAGGGAAGACGGCAGGTAAAAGAGCAGATCGCCTGGTACATGGGGAATGCAAAGATCATCCTGGATGGACTGCACAGTGCGGGATTTGAAGCATCCGGCGGTGTGAATGCACCTTACATCTGGATGAAGACTCCGAAGGGAATGGGAAGCTGGGAATTCTTTGATCTGCTTCTGCAGAAGGCAAATGTTGTCGGAACTCCCGGTGTGGGCTTTGGCCCCGGAGGCGAGCATTTCTTCAGGCTCACCGCATTCGGAAACAGAGAAAGAACAATAGAAGCCGTAGAACGGATCAAAAACTTATAAGCAGGAAGTGGAGAGTATTATGACAAAGTACATCTTTGTGACCGGAGGCGTGGTATCCGGTCTGGGAAAAGGAATCACGGCTGCATCTCTGGGCAGACTGTTAAAAGCCAGAGGATTAAAAGTGGCGGCACAGAAGCTGGATCCCTACATCAACGTGGATCCCGGCACCATGAGCCCTTATCAGCACGGTGAAGTTTTCGTCACCGAAGACGGTGCGGAGACGGATCTGGATCTTGGCCACTATGAGCGTTTCATCGACGAAGACCTGACCAAGTATTCAAACCTCACTTCCGGTAAGGTGTACTGGGAAGTCCTGAATAAGGAAAGAAGAGGGGAATACCTGGGTTCCACCGTACAGGTCATTCCTCATATCACCAACGAGATCAAGGATTTCATATATCGTGCGGGACGGGAAAAAGATGCGGACGTGGTCATCACCGAGATCGGCGGAACCATCGGCGACATTGAATCCCAGCCCTTTTTGGAGGCAGTGAGACAGATCTCTCTGGAGGTCGGAAAAGAGAACAGCCTCTTTATTCATGTAACGCTGGTGCCTTATCTTCACGGCTCCTGTGAGCACAAATCCAAACCCACCCAGCACTCCGTTAAGGAACTGCAGGGCATGGGGATCAAACCCGATATCATCGTTCTTCGCTGTAACGAGCCCCTGGAAGAGAGCATCTTTAAAAAAATCTCCATGTTCTGTAACGTAAAAGAAGACTGCGTTATTGAGAACAGGACCCTGGAGAGCCTCTATGAAGCGCCTCTGATGTTAGAGCGCGGCGGCTTCTCCGGCGTTGTCTGCCGGGAACTGGGGATCGATGCACCCGTACCGGATCTTGCGGAGTGGAACGATCTTGTAACAAGGATCGAAAGAAGAGACCGGAACGTGACCATCGGCCTCGTCGGCAAGTACGTTCAGCTTCACGATGCCTATCTTTCCGTGGCGGAAGCTCTTGCCCATGCGGGCTTTTCCCTGAATTCCCATGTGAAGATCGAATGGATCGACTCCGAGGAATTAAACGAGAACAATTACAAGGAAGTGCTCTCAAAGTGTAACGGCATCATCGTACCCGGCGGCTTTGGCGACCGCGGTATCGAGGGCATGGTCCTTTCTGCAAGATATGCAAGAGAAGAAGGCATTCCGTATTTTGGCATCTGCCTCGGCATGCAGATCGCGGTCATCGAATACGCAAGACACGTTGCGGGGATCGCGGATGCCTGCTCCGGAGAATTCCATGATGCAACCGAGCACAGAGTCATTGACTTCATGCCGGGTCAGTCCGACGACATCAACAAGGGCGGTACCCTGAGACTGGGAAGCTACCCCTGCGTGATCCGCCCCGGAACATTGATGGAAAAGTGCTACGGCACCTCTTTGATCAGCGAGCGTCACAGACACCGCTACGAGTTCAACAACGATTACCGCGACGTACTGACAAATGCGGGACTTTGCCTTTCCGGCATGTCTCCCGACGAAAGACTGGTGGAGACGGTAGAGATACCGGATCATCCTTTCTTCCTGGGCGTTCAGTACCATCCAGAATTTAAATCAAGACCCAACAGACCGCACCCCGTATTTCATCGTTTCGTGGAGGCGGCACTTGAGAATACAGAGAAGGAACGCTGAAAGGTTGAGAGCATAAAGGCATGAATAAAAACAGGAAACTCATCTTGGAAGATGGCAGTGAATATATCGGATACGGATTTGGAGCGGACAAAACGGCGGTCTGTGAGATCGTCTTTAACACCTCCGTCACAGGGTACCAGGAGATCGTCTCGGACCCCTCGTACACGGATCAGGCGGTGGTCATGTCCTATCCCCTCATCGGCAGCTACGGCGTGGCCGACGAGGATTTTGAGAGCAGGATGATCTCCCCCAGCGGCATGATCGTCCGGGAGATCAATGAGAACCCCTCAAACTTCAGATCCACCAGATCTCTTTCGGAACTCCTTGCGGAAAGCGGTGTACCGGGACTTTACGGAGTGGACACAAGGAAACTGGTGCGAAGCATCCGTGATCTCGGAGCAAGAAGGGGGGTCATCGCCGATATCTCCATGACTGCGGAGGAAGGCATGAAACTCATTGCCGATACTCCCGTTCCCCATGATGCGGTTTCCCGTTGCAGCTGTGCCAAAAAGTGGTACAGCCGTACCTCCAATCCCAGATTTCATGTGGTGGCCGTTGACTGCGGCATGAAGTCCAACATTGTGAGGATGCTCAATAAGAATAAATGTAACGTTACCATCGTTCCCTATAACACAAGCGCCGATGAGATCCTCTCTCTTCGGCCCGACGGAGTTTTTATCTCCAACGGCCCCGGAGATCCCGTGGACGTACCGGAAGTCATCGAGACCCTGAAGAAACTTCGGGGCAAACTTCCCATCTTCGGCATCTGCCTTGGACATCAGCTCATCGCTCTTTCCTACGGCGCCAGCACTTATAAACTGAAATTCGGACATCGCGGCGGCAATCATCCGGTACGGGATGAACGGACCGGCAGGATCGTCATCACCAGCCAGAACCACAGCTACGCCGTGGATGATAAGTCTCTGGAAAAGACGGATCTGAAAGTATCTCACAGAAACGTTCTGGATGATACGGTGGAAGGTCTGTACTGTGATGCCGATAAGGTCTTTTCCGTTCAGTACCATCCGGAAAGTGCTCCGGGTCCCCAGGACGGAAGCTATCTGTTTGAAGTGTTTACAAAGAATATGAGCGAGGGGATACACTGATGCCTAAACGGACGGATATCAAAAAAGTACTGGTGATCGGATCGGGTCCGATCGTCATCGGACAGGCTGCGGAGTTCGACTATGCCGGAACTCAGGCCTGCCTGGCATTAAAAGAAGAAGGATATGAGGTCATTCTGGCAAATTCCAATCCCGCCACCATCATGACTGATCATGCCATTGCAGATAAGGTTTATATGGAGCCGCTGACCCTGGAATACATGGCCAGGATCTGCAGATACGAAAGACCGGATGCCATCGTTCCCGGCATCGGCGGACAGACGGGCTTAAACCTGTCGTTGCAGCTTTACGATAAGGGCGTTTTGGATGAGTGCGAGATCGAACTTCTCGGTACCGATGCGGACAGTATCAGGAAAGCCGAGGACAGAGAGCAGTTCAAGGAGCTGTGTGAGCAGCTGGGAGAGCCTGTTGTTCCTTCCGATATCGCAGAGACCATGGAAGAAGGTCTTGCGGTGGCGGAAAAGATCGGTTATCCCGTGATCCTTCGTCCCGCATTTACCCTGGGGGGTACCGGCGGCGGGTTTGCCTACAACGAAGAAGAGATGCGGGAGAAGATGAAGACCGCACTTTCCTTATCCCCCGTGCATCAGGTCCTAGTGGAAAAAAGCATCAAGGGCTACAAGGAGATCGAATACGAGGTAATTCGGGATGCTGCGGACACTGCCATCACCGTCTGCAACATGGAAAACCTGGATCCTGTGGGTATACACACCGGTGACTCCATCGTCGTTGCACCCTCCCAGACCCTGACCAATAAGGAATACCACATGCTCAGGGATTCTGCCCTTCGGATCATCCGTGCTTTAAAGATCAAGGGCGGCTGTAACGTCCAGTTTGCGCAGGATCCCGAGTCCTTTGATTATTACGTCATCGAGGTCAATCCCCGTGTGTCCAGATCTTCCGCACTGGCTTCCAAAGCAACGGGCTATCCCATTGCCAGAGTCTCCGCGAAGATCGCCGTGGGTATGAACCTGGACGAGATCCGTCTGGCCAATACTCCGGCCTGCTTTGAACCCGCGTCGGATTATATTGTTACCAAGATCCCCAGGTTCCCGTTTGATAAATTCACTCTCGCATCCAACGTGCTCTCTACGCAGATGAAAGCAACCGGTGAGACCATGGGCATCGGCCGCACCATGGAAGAGAGCCTGTTAAAGGCAATCCGTTCTTTGGAAGACGGAAAGAACCACATCCATCTGGCAAAGTTCGATGTGAAGAATCTCTCCGATAAGCCGGAGCCGGAAAACAAAAAAGAGGCCATCGAAAAACTCCTTGCTTACATCGAAGAAGGTACGGATGACCGCATTTACGCCATCTCCGAACTGCTTTGGCTGGGAGTGGATGAGCAGACCATTTACGACCGCACGAAGATCGATCTGTTTTTCTTAAATGCCATTACCAACATTGTGGAGTTTGAAGAGAAACTGGAGCATGCTCCCGAACTGGACAAAGATCTTCTGTACGATGCAAAGCGCATGGGATTCTCCGATTCTTACATTGCGGAATTACGGAACAAGGAAGAGGACGACATTTGGAAACTCCGGAAGGAGTACGGCTTAAAACCGGTGTACAAGATGATCGATACCTGCGCCAGCGAGT